>DASPGW010000001.1 GCA_035620395.1 Desulfuromonadales bacterium
CCGTCCTGTCTGGACACATCTGGCCGTCATCCCATCCGCAGCCTTTCCCCCTGCACCTTTCTTGCCCCGGCCGCCTCCGGCACACCTGCATCTTCGCACCGCCTGAAACCCGATCGTGCCTCACCCGTAGTTTTTTCTCCATGACGTCCTGACAAGTCCTGCCTTCTCAGGGAGACTTGCGCGCCGTGTCATCGGCCTGCCCCACCCCCGGGGTCCCGGACGCAATGAAACAGCGTGCCGCCCATGGAGTCGTCCATGCAGACCGGAGCGCTCCACGACCATCCCCTGAACGGCAATGCGCCCTAGCGCCGCCGATTCGTGTACCGCATCAGGGTTTGACCATCACCTGCAAGGGAGGCAGCAATGAATGAAAAATTCGGCTATTCCTGAATCGCGACAACAGCAAGGGGGGCCTTGGGCTCCGGTGTTTCAGAAGTTGAAATCATTTGCGAGAGGAGCATTCTCATGGCACTGAAAACCTTGGATTGGGCTTCCATTGCCCGACACCCGAAGTTCGTCGAACTGCACCACCGAAAAACCGTTTTCCTCTTTGGCTGGTGGATTTTTTCCACGGTTTTCTACTTCCTCCTGCCAATCGGCGCCGCCTATGCGCCCGGCCTGTTCAAGGTGAAGATCATCGGCAACATCAACTTCGGCTACCTCTTCGCCCTCTCCCAGTTCTTCGTCTCCTGGGGGATCGCCATGTACTACGCCAAGATCGCCAACCAGAAGTTCGACCGGCTCACCCAAGAGCTGATCGACGAGCTGCAGTAGGAGGTGCGCCGATGAAAAGACTGCTGATCGTTTTCACCCTCGTTTTCGCCCTGGCGGGCCTCGCCGGCGCCGCCGACGCGGCCAAACCCGGCGACGCCGCCCAGGCGGTTTTGGCGGCTGTCGCCGCTTCCCCGTCCGTGGCTCAGGCTGCGCCCGCAGTCCAGGCGCCGGCCCAAGCGCCGGCCCCGGCCGCTCCTGCGGCGCCGGCGGCAAAACCCGAGATCAAGGCCAACAAGACCATTACCATCGGCATGTTCCTCGTCATCATCGCCATCACGCTCGCCGTCGTCGTCAATTCGGCCCGGAAAACGAAGACCGCGGCCGACTTCTATGCCGCCGGCGGCGGCATCACCGGCACCCAGAACGGCTGGGCGATCGCCGGTGACTACATGTCGGCCGCCTCCTTCCTGGGGATTTCCGGACTGATCTCTCTCTACGGCTATGATGGTTTCATGTACTCCGTCGGCTGGCTGGTCGCCTACATCACCGTGCTGCTGATCGTCGCCGAACCGTGCCGGAACGCCGGCAAGTACACTCTGGGCGATATCCTCTCCTTCCGCACCAATCCCAAGCCGGTGCGCGCCGTCTGCGCCCTCTCCGTCGTCTCCGTCTCCACCTTCTATCTGACCGCCCAGATGGTCGGCGCCGGCAAGCTGATGCAACTGCTGATCGGCGTCGACTACAAGATGGCGATCATCGGCGTCGGCATCCTGATGGTCGGCTACGTCGTCTTCGGCGGCATGACGGCTACCACCTGGGTGCAGATCATCAAGGCCGGCCTGCTCATGTCGGGCGCGACCCTGCTCGCGGTGCTGGTCGGCATCAAGGCCGGCATGAACCCTATCGGCTTCTTCTCCGATATCGCGACCAACGCCAACATCCAGGAATGGGTGCAGAAGGGTGTGTTGAAGCATCCGGTCCCCGAGGCCGGCTTCGACTACGGGCAGCGTTTCCTCGAGCCCGGCCTTTTCCTGAAGAACCCTCTTGACCAGATCTCCCTCGGCATGGCCCTCGTCCTCGGCACCGCCGGCATGCCGCACATCCTGATGCGCTTCTTCACCGTGCCGACCGCCCAGGCGGCCCGCAAGAGCGTCATCATTGCCATGTTCATCATCGGCACCTTCTACATCCTGACCACCCTGCTCGGCTTCGGCGCCGCCATCCACGTCACCCCGCAGAAGATCTCGATGTTCGACAAGGGCGGGAACATGGCGACCATGCTGCTCGCCCAGCAGCTCGGCGGCGACATCGCCCCGATCGTCGGGGACCTCTTCCTCGCCTTCCTCTGCGCCGTCGCCTTCGCCACCATCCTGGCGGTCGTCTCCGGCCTGGTGCTGGCCGCCTCGGCCGCCATCGCCCACGACATCTACGTCAACGTCATCAAGGACGGCCATGCCGACCAGCACGAGCAGGTCAGGGCCGCCCGCATCACCTCCCTCTGCGTCGGCGCCGTCGGCATCGTCATCGGCATCGCCGCCGAGAAGCAGAACGTCGCCCACCTGGTGGCGCTGGCCTTCGCCGTCGCCTCCTCCGGGAACCTGCCGGTCGTCGTCCTCTCACTCTTCTGGCGCCGGTTCAACACCGCCGGAACCATCTGCGGACTGGTCGTCGGCACCGTCGTCTCCATCGGCCTGGTCATGATCTCCCCGAACATGACCTACCCGCAGGCCGCGGCGGACGCCGCCAAGAAAACCATTACGGTTCTGGAGAAAAAGGTCACCGACGGCGGTGCCCTGAGCGAGAAGGAAGTGACGGATCTTGCCAAGGCGAAGACCGATTTCGCCGCGAACGATGGCGGGACCTCCATGCTGGGGCTGAAGGCGCCCCTGTTCACCCTGAAGAACCCCGGCATCGTTTCCATCCCGGTCGGCTTCCTGGCCGCCGTCCTCGGTGCCCTCGCTTTCCGCAGCCGGCGCTCGGAGGAGATGTTCGACGAGCTGTACGTACGCCAGAACACAGGCATCGGCATTGCGAAAGCCGTCGACCATTAAACCATGTCCTCTGTGATTGGGGGGAGGGTCCGCCTTCCCCCCGCTTTTTCGGGTCCGTCCGGCACGGCATTGATTCACCCTGGTGTGAAAAAGCCGCTTTTCGAGAGAGAGAGAGAAAACAGGGATGAAAACCAACATTAATGATCAATTCGTCAATTATGTGGAAGCCGGTGCCGGCCCCGCCATCCTGATCCTGCAGGACGGCCCGTCGAACAAGGAGATCGGCCAGCTCTTCGTGCCCCTGGCGGAGGCCGGTTACCGGGTGATCGTTACCAATCTTGGTGGCTTCATGAAGGGGAAGCTTCCTGCCGTGGACCTGCCTGCCTGCTCCCGAACGGCGGTCGCTTTGCTCAATTACCTGGGCATCGGCCGGGCCGTAACCTTCGGGATCGGCCGGGGCGCCATGGTACTTCTCGAGATTCTGGCTTCCTTCCCTCGGCGGGTGGCGGCAGCCAGTCTGGTGTTGGGCCCGCTGACGGCAAAACAGATTCAGCTTGCTGACCGGCGGACTCTCGAGGCCGCTTTGCGCGACCGCCGCTTCCTGGGTCTCAAGGAGGAGCTTCTCGCCGCCATTCCTGCCGCCACATCCGAGCAGGCGGCGCGCTTGCCCCTCAACCAACTTAAACGCTGGATCAGCCGCGTCTGCAGCAGGAATCTGTATGTCTCCACCATTTCCCACCGTCCGTCCTTGCTGGCCGAAATGGAAATTCCCCGCCTGATCCTGGAATCGGAGCAGGGCGGCGCCAGTACGAATCGGCCCAGAGAATGTCGGGAGGTCACATGAGCCCAACAGCAAATCGAACCCTGCCGGAAAGGATCTTCTCGCTGGAAACCCTGCTGGGACTGATCGGCCTCGGTCTTTTCGGCGGGGGCGCTTTCCACGGCAGCGTCATGGGCGTGTTCTGGGGCGTTGTCATCCTTGGCGGCCTGGTGCTCCTTCATCTGGTGCGGAAAAAAGACTGGCAGAAGCACTGGGCGGAGATGGAGCAGCGAAGCAGGCATCACAAATGATACGAGCGGAGAACGGTGTGAACCATCGACTGAAGCGGCTGATCATCATCTTCCGAGTCGTCCAGGTATTCATTTTCGGGCTGTTTCTGTACATGGCCTATCACTTCCAGCAACTGTTCCGAGCCAAGGGGATGCCGCAGGTCTTCCTCAACAGCCTCATTACCGCTCTGGTCATCCAGCTGCTTCTGTTCTACCCCATTCGGCAACTGGCCGCACACGAAGCCAGACGGGAAGCCGCTTCCCAGGCGGCCGATCTTTCCCCGGAAGCGCGAAAAGACCTGCGGCACCAGAGGATCTTCGCGGACCTGATCAAGGCATCCGTGTTTCTGTCTTTCGCCGTCTTCATCCTGCTCGCACCCTCAGCCACTTTCATCATGAGCACCGCCCTCTTCTGTTTCCTCCTCGCCGTGCTGACCTATGCCCATTGCTTCAACTTTGCACTTTCCCGGCTGGCCAGGTGAAACCGCCGCCCAGTGGTCCGTCGAAGCCAACGGGCTCCCTCCCATCGTCGCAGACGGACAAGGCAGCAATTTTCCTTTATTACGAGAAATGCCGCCTGGAAAAAAGCTGACGGTTCCTGCCACCAGAATGGGAGTTCCCCTTCCTTGGGAAGCAATCCGAACATCGGGATCCATGGGCCTCCAACCGTAATACCGATCTCCGGATCGTGAAGTTTTGGATGGCAATTTTTCTTATGTTGTCATACTATTGCGCCTCGAATGACTGCCTATTGACGGTAAACAAGCAGGCCTACTGTGCCAATCAAGATGATTAGCAAGCGATTGATCGGAGCCCTTGGGCCGGCAGGAATATGGCTCATCGCTCTGCTGTTCCTGACCCTGTCCTTGCCGGCCGGGTACTGGGCGGCTCTGCCTGTGCAGGGACCTGACAGACCGTTTGAACTGTCATCCCTGGATTTCAGCTCCGAGGTGGTGGGCAGCCCGGCTGACCCGACCAGCTACGGCAAGACCGCCAAACAATCTTCTGAAAAGAAAACGGAACTTGCTGTCCCTGCCCTGGCAGATCAACTTGTAGAATCCGGGGCCATTTTTCTTCAAGTCATTATCATCCCACCGTGGCTTGTCAGTGATCACCCGCAATTCCTTCCGCGCCCCCCACCGCTCTCCTGAAGTCTCCCCTAATTGAACAAATCTCTTTGTTGATCCTGCGCCGCAATTCTGCAGGCCCCTACGCGTTGGCAAATTGCGGCATGGGTCAATCATCAGGATCGTCGTCTTCAAGGATTGTCTGAGCCGAATCCATTTCACCTAATGGAAGGCGGCCGGCAAAACGAGAACGGCGGGTTGTCCGCAGGAACGAGGGCATGCCTGGATTTGCCATCGTTTCTCGGCGCGGCTCCCCGTGCCCGGGGAAGATCGCAGGATAAGGGGGAAGAATGCTTCGCGGGATATTTCGGTTAATCGACCGCTCCTTGGCTTTCCTGGAAGACTGGTCGCTTTTTTTGACGGTGAGCGTCGCTCTGCTGGTGGCGCTGGCCAACATCGTGCTGCGGAAGACCACCAGCAGCATTAATTTGTACTGGTCGGACGAAGTCGTCCGCAAAGCGATCTACTTCTGCACTTACATCGGCTGCGTGGCGGCGGTGCGCAGCCGCAGCCTGATCCGCATCGACGTGCTGACCCAGTTGGTACCGCTGACCAGGCGCTCACTGACCCTGGTCAACCACCTGTCGGTGCTGCTTTTCTCCGCCCTGATGGTGCGGCTCGGCTGGCGGATGACCATATCAGTCTACCAGGACGAGTACGCTCGCACTGCCTCGCTGCAGATCCCGGAGTGGTACTTCTACGCGATCCTGCCGCTGATGGGGGTGATGATGTATTTGCGCACCATCATCGTCGCGGTCGAGGACTGGACCGGGATCAAGGAGGGAGAGTCATGAGCGTGAGTCCGCTGATTATCCTCGGTCTTCTCCTCGGCTCGATGGCGGCAACCGTACCAGTGTTCATGGCCCTGTTTTTCGCCGGGCTGGCCGGGCTGATGTGGGGGGCGGGAATCGATCCGCAGATCGTCATCGAGGTCCTCTACCGCAGCATGGACAAGTTCGCCCTGGTGGTGGTGCTGTTCTTCGTGCTGTGCGGCAACATCATGACCACCGGCAGCATCGTCAAAAAACTGATCAACACCGCCAATATCCTGGTCGGCTGGCTGCCCGGCGGCCTGGCGATTGCCGGGGTGCTGGCATGCGGCTTCTTCGGAGCGATCTCCGGATCAACCGTGGCGACCATGGTAGCTATCGGCGGTGTCATGATCCCGGCGCTGGTGGAGAAGGGCTACGACCAGAAATTCAGTGTCGGCGCGATGACAAGCGCACCGATCCTGGGGATCATCATCCCGCCGTCGATCTCGATGATTCTCTACGCCATGGTTACCAATGATTCCATCGAGGCGCTGTTTCTCACCGGCTACATCCCCGGGGTCCTGATCATCGTCTGCATGTCACTTTACTGCTGGTACGTTTGCCGCCGCCAAGGCATGCAGACGCCTCCTCGGCCGACGCTGACCGAAACCATTAACGTGCTTCGCGAGAGCATTTGGGCGCTGATGTTGCCGGTGCTGATCAGCGTCGGAATCTACTCGGGGGTCTTTACGGCCAACGAGGCGGCGGTGGTGGCCTGCTTCTACGCCTTTTTCGTCGAGATTTTCATCCACAAGGACATGAAATTCACCCAGGTCAAACAGGTAATCGTCTCCTCGGCGGTGACCTCGGCGACACTGCTGGCGATCGTCGCCGGCGCCTCGGTGTTCGGTGAATACCTGACCTTCGCGCAAGTACCGGATAAAGTGGCCAACGCCGTGGTGGAGAGCATAAGCAGCCCATGGATGTTCCTGCTGGCGGTCAACGGTCTGCTGCTGGTCGTGGGCATGTTTATGGACATCATCTCGGCCACCCTGATCCTGACCCCGATCTTCCTGCCGCTGTTGCACAAGTACGGGATCAGCACGCTGCACTTCGGCCTGCTGATGACGGTTAATCTAGGTGTCGGCTACTGTACTCCGCCGCTTGGCGTGAGTCTTTACATCGCCCAGGCCCTGGTCGATCGTGACATCCTTTACGTCACCCGCGCCGTCATGCCGTTCCTGCTGATCCAACTTGCGCTGCTGGCGCTTTACACCTACTGGCCGGACCTGGTGCTGTTTCTGCCGAACCTGCTCTACGCCAACAATTGATCGAAGAGGGGAACGAGTCATGGACCGAAAAGTTCTGGTGCCTGTGAATGGTTCCGCTGCCGCAAACCGCATGATCGAGGCGATTATTGGCCGCAAGGCCCAGTTCCGGGCGCCGTTGACCGTACTGCACGTGGTTAACGTCGAAAGACTCGCCTACCGGATGATCCCCGCTCCCCAACTGGAGATGATCCGTGAGGCAGCCCGTAAATCCGGGGAGCATCTGCTTCAGGAGCAGGTGGCCCGTTTTCTCGCCGCCGGGGTGGCCTGTACGGGCCGCCTGGAGTTCGGCTCGCCGCGCGAAACCATCTGCCGAATCGCCAACGAAGAGAGATTCGACCTGGTGATTCTCGGCCGGCGGGAGTCAGGGGAGATTCGCGACGTCCTGTTCGGTGCGGTCTCCAATCATGTCCTGCACCATGTTCGCTGTCCGGTGCTGCTGATTTGAACTGACTTGCCATAGCAATACGGAGTCATTCCTAAAACGGTTGGAATCGATTCCTCCAGGCATGTGTTGCTGCAACCTCGTGGGCTTACATGCCTTGGTCAAGGTCTTTACGAAAGACAACTTGTCGGGAAGTCGGCCGATACGTCTATCGCCAACGTCACGTGCAGTTTCCGGTCACTCTTTTTTCGTGTGCCGAGATTTTTTTTGCCGTTGGATCAATTGCTTGAGATTGCTATTCCGCTCCGAAAATCGTCTTGATTTTCAGGGGTTTTTCCTCTTCGAAAGGAGTCAGTCAAAATGCAACAGTATGCAGTCCCCTTTGCCCTGCTCTGCGCCTTAGCCGCCATCGCCTACGGAATCATCTCCGCCCGCTGGATACTTGGCCTTCCCCAGGGAGATGAGCGGATGAAGCGGATTGCCGCCGCCATCCAGGAAGGGGCTGGCGCCTACATGAAGCGCCAGTACCAGATTATTGCCGCGGTCGGGGTAGTGATCTTCGTGTTGCTCGCCGCCTCCCTCGGCCTCAAGACCGCAATCGGCTTCGCCATCGGTGCCCTCTTTTCCGGCCTGACCGGGTTCATCGGCATGTTCGTCTCGGTGCGCGCCAACGTCCGCACCACCGAAGCCGCCAAATCGGGGATGGAGAAGGCCCTCGGCGTCGCCTTCAAAGGCGGTGCGATCACCGGCATGCTGGTGGTCGGTCTCGGTCTCCTCGGCGTGGCCGGCTACTACTTCATCCTCAACCAGGTCGTTCCGGACAGTCCGGAGAAAGTCAAGATCGTCTGCAACTCCCTGGTCGGCCTCGGTTTCGGTGGTTCGCTGATTTCGATCTTCGCCCGTCTCGGCGGCGGCATTTTCACCAAGGGGGCTGACGTCGGCGCCGACCTGGTCGGCAAGGTGGAAGCCGGTATCCCCGAGGACGACCCGCGCAACCCGGCGGTCATTGCCGACAACGTCGGTGACAACGTCGGCGACTGCGCCGGCATGGCCGCCGACCTCTTCGAAACCTACGCCGTCACCCTGATCGCCGCCATGCTGCTCGGTGCCATCGCCTTCGGCGGCAACGCCAGCGCCGTGACCTACCCGTTGATCCTCGGCGGGGTTTCGATCATCGCCTCGATCGTCTCGACCCTCTTCGTCAAACTCCCTGCCTCGCGCAAGATCATGCCCGCCCTCTACAAAGGGCTGATCGCCTCCGGGGTGTTGGCCGCCGGCGCCTTCTTCTTCATCACCAACAGCATGTTCCCGCAGGGGCTGACCAACACTGCCGGCCAGACCTTTAGCGCCGGCAGCATCTTCATCGCCGCCTTGGTCGGCCTGGTCGTCACCGGTGCGATCTTCTGGATCACCGAGTACTACACCGGCACCGACTACGGCCCGGTCAAGCACATTGCCCAGGCCTCGACCACCGGCCACGGCACCAACATCATCGCCGGCCTCGGCATCTCGATGAAGGCGACCGCCGCCCCGGTGATCGTCATTGCCGCGGGGATCATCGTCTCCTTCAACTGCGCCGGCCTCTACGGCATCGCCATCGCCGCGGTTTCCATGCTTTCCTTGACCGGGATCGTCGTCGCCATGGACGCCTATGGCCCGATCACCGACAACGCCGGCGGCATTGCAGAGATGGCCGAACTGGACGACTCGGTCCGTGCCGTGACCGATCCGCTGGATGCGGTTGGCAACACCACCAAGGCGGTCACCAAGGGCTATGCCATCGGCTCGGCCGGTCTAGCCGCGGTCATCCTTTTCGCCTCCTACGTCGACGAGCTGAAACTGGCCGGCAAGGAGATCGTCTTCGATCTTTCCGACCCGTACATCATTGTCGGTCTCTTCATCGGCGGCCTCCTCCCTTACTACTTCGCCGCCCAGTGCATGGAGGCGGTTGGCAAGGCCGGCGGCTCGGTGGTCGAGGAAGTGCGGCGCCAGTTCCGCGAGATTAAAGGGATCATGGAGGGGACCGGCAAGCCGGACTACGCTTCCTGCGTCGACATCGTCACCAAGACCGCCCTCAAGGAGATGATCATCCCCGGCCTGATCCCCATCGCCGCGCCGATCATCGTCGGTTTCACCCTCGGCCCCAAGGCCCTCGGCGGGGTGATCGTCGGCTCCATCGTCACCGGCATCTTCGTCGCCATCTCCATGACCACCGGCGGCGGTGCCTGGGACAACGCCAAGAAGTACATCGAAGACGGCCACTTCGGCGGCAAGGGCGGCGAGGCCCACAAGGCCGCCGTCACTGGCGACACCGTCGGCGATCCTTACAAGGACACCGCCGGCCCGGCGGTCAACCCGATGATCAAGATCATCAACATCGTCTCGCTTCTGATCGTGCCGTTATTGAGTAAAATGTAGTGCAATGCATGACGCCTTTTGAAGCACGCAGCCTGGTGTTAATCCAATTTCTAAGGAGCCGCTTCCTATGAACGAGCCACAACTCATACTGACACTCCCCCATGGTAACGTCACGGCCACCAGTCTCGGCATCGACGGATTGGCCCAACATCGCAGCCCCGGGTCCGGCAAGCACTTTCGCGGCCGCAGCATTATGGTGAATCTTGCCACGGACGGGGTGAAGCCGTTGTTTGTCTATCTCGATGAAGGTGGTTGGCGGGAACATTGTGCGGATTCGATTCAGGCCCTTGCCGGAGTAAAGGCAGGGAGTCGGACCAAAACCGCCCTGTCAAATGACGCTTTCAACTGTGTCCCACTTTCTGCCTACACAAGTTGCCACCTGGTCAAGACCGGCGGTAAGACGCTGGCCTTAGGCGAGGCGAAACAGTTGGCAACCTACAGCAGCCATAACTGTCATGAGCGAATGACCAGCGATGAGATTGCTCACGTCATCGCCCAACCATTGGTCGGACCGCGCACCCCTCGCCTGTACATGGTTATCAGTCCGATCCAGTTCGTCATGCTTTCAAACCTGACCCCGTCCGAGTATGCCTGGTATGCCACGCATCGACCCGGGAAGATGTTCCGCCAGGTGATGTTTACCGAGATCAGTCACGAACAGCCGCAAATGGCTGCCCAAAGCCGCTTCAACGATGCCCGGCGGGAACTTGCCGAAAGGGATACGAAAAAGACCAAGACCATCGTCTTTGAGGATTGTCTGAACCAGATTCCCTTCCACGAGTGGATCGGTTACCGGCAGGAGGCCGAAGGCGGGCTGTACGTGGGGGATCGCGAACATCTGATTATGTATCCATTCCCCGCGACTATCCCTCATGCGTGGGAGAAGGTGGAAGGGTAAGGAATGGCGGGTCGATTCACATCGACTTGCATGCATCTCTGCATTGATGGTTTTGTGCCCCTTGGCGAGGGGCGTAGCTAAGCATTTTGGGTAGACTCTCAGTAACCTTCGCCACAAGCCGTACCAAATCTCCTGCAAAGAAAGAATGGCCAATCCCGTTTTCGTGATTGGCCATTTCTATGTCTATGGAGGGTGAAAAACAAAAAGCGGCAAGGGGCTCCGTTTCACTGATTTCGACCGTTGCTACGATCTTCAGCCCCGGCATGTTCCCAGCGGCGAATCTCCCGAACAATTTCCTCGGCCGGGAGAGGGCGACTGAACAGATATCCCTGGCCCATATCACATCCCCCATCTTTCAGGAACCGCAGTTGCTCCTCTGTCTCGATCCCTTCGCCAACGACCTTTAGTCCCATGGTGTGTGCCAAGGCAATAATTGCAGAGGCGATAGCCGCATCGTTGGTATCGCTGGTGACATCACGGACGAAAGTCCGGTCGATCTTGAGGCTGTGGATGGGAAACTGCTTGAGATAGCTCAGGGACGAGTAGCCGGTGCCGAAATCGTCAACAGAGAGGGAAATGCCCAGAACTTTGAGATCGATCCAGGTCATGATGGATTTTTCAACGTTTTCCATCACTACGCTTTCGGTGACCTCCAACTCCAGACATTGGGGGTGCAGGCCGCTCGCCTGCAGAATTCTCTCCACTTTGTCGACAAAGTCGGGCTCCCGGAACTGGCGGCCGGAGATGTTGACTGCCATGCGGAGGGGAGGCAGCCCCTGGTCTTGCCAGAGCCTGGCCTGGGTGCAGGCAGTCTCCAGAACCCAATCGCCGATGGGAATGATCAGGCCTGTTTCTTCAGCCAGGGGGATAAAGTCTGCCGGAGAGACCAGCCCGAGGGTCGGATGGCGCCAGCGGATCAGAGCCTCCACCCCAACGATGTTCTCCTGCTCCAGATCAATCAGTGGCTGGAAATGCAGAAGAAACTGCTCATTATCCAAGGCCTTGCGCAGGGCGGTTTCCATGAGCAGGAACTCGTGAGTGCGGGCGTTCATATCGGGCGTAAAAAACTGGAAATTGTTCCTTCCCCTCTCCTTGGCCCGATACATGGCCGTATCGGCGAACTTCAGCAGGTTTTCTTCCTCCTCGGCGTCGGCCGGGAAGACGCTGATGCCGATGCTGCCGGTGACCGCAAGTTCATGGTTATCCACAATAATCGGCTGCGGGAGAGTCGCCAGCAGCTTTCCGGCGACGGCAGCCGCCTGATTATAGTCATCGATCTGGTTCAGAATGATGCCAAATTCATCTCCCCCCAACCGAGCTACCGTATCGGATTGCCGGAGCCAGTATTTGAGCCGGTCGGCCGCCTCCCGCAAGACTTTGTCGCCGGCCTGATGGCCGAGCGAGTCGTTGATGTTCTTGAAGCGGTCAAGGTCCAGAAGCAGAACCGCCACCTTGCTTTCGGCGCGCCTGGCGGCTGCCATGGACTTGACCAGATGCTCCCGGAAGAGGAGGCGGTTGGGCAGCCCGGTGAGGAGATCATGGTAGGCCAGATGCTGAAGATGCTTCTGGTTCTCACGAAGCCGGTCTTCAGCCTGCTTGCGCTCGGTGATGTCATGAACCATCCCCGCGGACCGGACGATCCTGCCGGTTTCGTCTCTGAAATGTTCGCATTTTTCGTGGACGTAACGAATTTCACCGGTAGATTTCCGCACGACCCGATGTTCGATTTCGTAGGCATCACGCCCTTCCCGCAGCGAAGCTGAATACGCCTCGTTCACTGCCGATCGGTCATCCGGATGCACAGCTTCGAGGAAGGCCTCGTAGGTTGCCTCGAACACCTGTGGTTGAAGGCCAAAAATCCGGTACGTTTCGTCCGACCACGTGAGCTTGTTATCGGCCAGGTCGAGTTCCCAACTGCCAAGAAGGGCGATCTCCTGCGCCCGCTTCAGGCGCTCCTCGCTCTGGCGCAAGGCTTCCTCGGCCCGCTTGAGTTCGGTGATGTCGCGGCCCACCACCACCGACCCGACGATCTTGCCGTCATTGTCGTGAATGGGGGCGAAGCTGTAGCTTCCAACCCAGGTTTCGCCCGTGTCTTTGCGGCGAAGAGTGTACTCGGCGTTCGTGGCCGTTTCACCCTGCAACGCTCTGGGAACCGCCCACTGCTCCGGAAGTGCCGGTTCCCCGTTGGCCATGAACACATCCAGAATGTCAGGGTATTCGGCGAAGGTTTTGGCGCACTCGTCCTTGTTCCTGAACCTGTGGAATGTTGCGAATGCATCGTTGAAATCGATGAACCGCCCCAGCCCATCGGAAATGAACACGGCGTCGGTCATGCTGTTCAAAGCCGCATCCAGCTTCGCCCGGCTCTCGCGCAACGAATCGGTCAGGTGGTCGCGTTCGGCCAGCAGCCGGGCAAGTTTGACGTTGCTGTACCCGAGTTGGGAGAGCATGTCGGCCAGCTTGAGGAAAAACGCCATGCCCCGATCGATGGTTTCACGGCTCAGGCGGGGAACGCGGCTCAGGGCGGCCAGGTATTCCTCCTCGTCGAAGCCGAATTCCCGGGCTTGGGCGCGGAAGAGCTTGCGGTCGATGGTCTCGTCCTCGAAGAAGAACTGCCCGGTGAAGATGTTGCCCAGGTGCTGGCCGGCCACGATAATGGGCGTGGCCATGTCCCAGAGGTTGTTTTTGCACTTGTACAGGCGGCACTCGCCCCGAGCCAGCCCGGACGACAGTTGGGTGTCGCTCTCCAGGCAGTGTCGGGAGGTGTCCGGCTGCACGCGGTGGAAACGGGTGCAGATCTCCTGCCAGCCAACACCCACCAGCACCCGTCCCTTGACGTCGGTGATGCTCATGGGAATGCGGGCCACCGCGTAGAAATCGTCCATGAGCTTCTGGAGGGCCGGCGCGTCAAGGAAGTCGATCAGTTCGAGCACGCTCAGATCGCCCTCGGGAGAGAGCACGCTCGCCAACTTCCGGCGCACGCGCTGCTCACTCTCGTGCAGTGCCTGCTCGACCTGCCTGCGTTCGGTGATGTCTTCGGTGAAGATGATAATTCCCCCGACCTCGCCGGCGGCATCCAGCCAGGGCCGAACTTCCCATTTCACCCACTGCACCGAGCCATCGGCGCGCTCGAAGCGGTCCCCCTCGGCTTGCAGCACCTCCCCCGCCAGCCCGCGGCGATGGACCTGCCGCCACGCCGCGGGAATCTCCGGGAAGATTTCATAGTGCGACATACCCTGCAGCTCGCGCTCGCCGAGGCCGTAATCGCTGCGCCAGCGCCGGCTGGCAGACAGGTAGCGCATCTCGCGGTCGAACATCGCCAGAGCGGCGGGCGCATGCTCGATGAAGAGCCGCATGCGCTCCTCGCTCGCCCGCAGTGCTGCTTCGGCCCGTTTTCGCTCGGTGACGTCGCGCCCGTAGAGATTGACGTAGCCGCGTTCGGTGATCGGCACGAGCACGCAGGAGAGGTCGCTCTCGCCGCAGCGGATTTCCAGCTCCCGAGTCACCCCCTTCTCCAGAGCCATCGCCAGCTCCCGGCGCACGAACTCCGGAACCGTCTCGCCGATGGAACATTGCCACTGCGTCAGCAATGCCTCCGAGGCTCGATTGGCGTACTGCAAGGCGCCGTCGCCGGTCACGCGCAGAATCGGGAAGGGGTTCTCCTCGGGAAACAGGGCGGTGCTCCGGATTTGTTCCTCGGCCCGCTTGCGCTCGGTGATATCGACGAGAGTGACCGCGACGCCGTCGACGGTTCCCTCGGTGGTCCGGTAAGGGAGCACCCGCATCAGGTAATGCCGCCCACCCTCCAACGCCGCCACCTCCCGCTCCACCGGGGCGAGGGCCGCCAGCACCGTCCGGGCGTCTTCCGGCAGGCCGGACCAGTCGATAGTTCCCGCCAGGTGCCGGAAGGGGCGGCCTATGTCGGCCGGGATCAGGTTGAAAATGTTCGCCATCGCCGGGGAAAAGCGTCTGATGGTGAGCTGCCGATCGAGGAAGAAGGTGGCGATCTCGGAGCTTTTGAACAGGTTCTCCATATCGCTGTTGGCCCGGTCGAGCTCTTCCACCTTCCCCTGCAGCTCGGCATTGACCGTGACCAGCTCTTCGTTCAAGGCCTGGAGCTCTTCCTTCGACGTTTCCAGCTCCTCGTTGGTGGATTGAAGTTCTTCGTTGGCCGACTGGAACTCCTCGTTGATCGACATCAGCTCTTCATTGGCCGACATGAAACCCTCTTGCGAGGTTTCGAGCTGTTCGGTAACGGCCTGAAGCTGTTCGTGGGTAATACGTAGCTGCTCCTCCAACTGACGGACCAGCATCTCTTTGGAAGCTTCGTCGCCGGCGAGTGCCTCACCGCCCCCGGACGGTGTGGGTTGCGACGCCGGGGGAAGGACCGGCTCCAGGACCACCATCGCCAGCTTCTCGGCCGGCGGCGGCGCGCTGAGCGGCTCAACCAGCACGTTGACCGTCGCCTCCTCCCCGTTCGTAACGGCCTTCACCCCCCTGAAAACAACCTGTTTCTGCTCTGCGAAGGCCTTGTAGATCGCCGCCCGCAGAGCCGGGCGGAGTTCTTCCCTTGCCATCTTCAGGATGTCCCGTGTCGGCTCGCCCGCCGGCACCTCAAGGAAACGGTTCCCGTGGGTGGATACGTGGACCACCTCGTAGTTCTCGTTCACCAGGATACAAGGGGGAGAGTAGCGTTCCAAAAGGAGCTTTTCGGCAATTTGCCCGGGGTTGGGCTCCCCGGCGCCGGCCAGCCGCGGCGGAAACCCTGACTTGGGAAATCTGCGGACCGGGGCAGCAAAGGGGAAGATCGTCTCTTCGCGACGCCCCGCCCGGCGCTTGAAGAGCTTCAGCTTCTTGTCTATGGGGGTGAAAAGGTCGGACTGCCGTCCCACTGTCTCAGAGGCGCCGAGGAAGAGGAAGCCCCCGGATTTCAGCGCCAGGTGGAAGAGGGAGATGAGACGCTTCTGCATGTCGGGGTTGAGGTAGATGAGGAAGTTGCGGCAGACCAGGAGGTCGAGCCGCGAGAAAGGGGGGTCCTTGATCAGGCTGTGGTGGGCGAAGACGACCATCTCCCGCAGCTTCTTCGCCACCTGCCAGCGCCCGTCTACCCTGGTGAAGAATGCCTTGAGCCTCTCCTCACCCACGTCCGCCGCGATTTCGTCGGAATACAAACCGACCCGGGCGTGGGCGATGGCGGCTTCGTCGATGTCGGTGGCAAAGAGCTGCACCTTGGCATTGAGCCGCCGCTCGTTCAGGTACTCGCTGATCAGGATGGCGGTGGAATAGACCTCTTCGCCGGTGGCGCAGCAGGCGTGCCAGATGCGAACCGGCTCGTCGAGGTCGCGGTTCGCGAAGAGCTGCGGGATGATTTCCCGGCGCAGCACCTCGAACGCCTCGGGGTCGCGGAAGAAGCTGGTGACCCCGATGAGGATCTCCTGGCCGAGGGCTTGAGCCTCCAGCTCGCTGAGCTCAAGCAAGGCGATGTATTTCTTAATCCCCGCCACATCGTTCACCGCCATCCGCCGCTCGATCCGGCGGATAACCGTGTTCCTTTTGTAGGAGCTGAAATCGTGGCCTGTTCTGGCCTTGACGAGGGAGAAAACGGCGGCGAGTTCCTCGTCGATGGCTGTCGTTCGGCATGCCCGGGAAGGAAGGGAGCAGGACCTTCGTGCAAGGCCGGCGATTTTCTCCGCCAGTTCTTCCGCCGGAAGTATCAGGTCCGCCGCACCGGTGGCTATGGCGCTGCGGGGCATGCCTGAATGGATGGCGGAGACGGGGTCCTGGACGATGACGGTCCCCCCTGCTTTCTTGACCGCCTTTACACCCTCGGCACCGTCGATTCCGGAGCCGGAAAGAATCACCGCGATGGCTCGCTCCCCTGTCTCCAGGGCAAGCGAGCGGAAAAAGCGGTCGATTGGGTGAAAGGCCTCGCGCTGCTCTGCCGGCGTTTCAAGCCGGAACAGGCCGCCGCTCAGCGTCAACTCCTTGCCGGTGGGAATCACATGAACCGTTTCCGGCCGGGGTGCCATCCCCTCTTCGGCAGTTACCACCTGCATGGGAGTGTAGCGGCCCAGCAGCTCGGAGATAAACGACGGCCCGACCGGAGGGAGATGCATGATTACCACGAAGGCGAGGTTGCAGTCAGAAGGAATGGCGGTGAAAATCTGTTCCAACGCTTCTTGCCCGCCGGCCGAGGCGCCGATACCGACTACAAGGCAGGGCTTCTGCGTCACGGGCTCTGCCTCTCCCAAGAGGGTCCGGCCTCGTTGATCTCCGCTCTTCTTCGGCATACCCCTGCCCATATCACCGCTCTTCCCCATCCAACAGCTCCCTCTTTGTTCTTTCAACGAAAAGAATGACGGCAGTTGGTTCTTCCAGGTCGAATCGCAAGTTCCCCCGATTCGAGCCAGGTCAAAACAGAAATGAAAAAAACCGCTGGTCACATGGCAGCGACGACAGCGGTTCATCTCATTCGCGGGTCTTGATTTTAAGCCTGTCGAGCAAGCCACCCTCCTGCAAATCCAGCAAAATAAGGCATCGTCAATGTAGCCGATGCAGGATGGCTCGTCAAGGAAGAGATTTTCTGATAAGTCGTAGCGGATTGCCAGCATAGACAAAGTAGTCCTTGGCGGACCAGCGTCTCACAACCCCTGGTGACCGAGACTGCCATGAGCTACTCCGCAACTCATGATCAAAATATCACGCCGCAAGAAGGCGATGATAAAATGGATGTTACCGAAAGGCAGAAAAACAGCGATATAGCCCGAAGATAGGGGTGAACAAGCATGAAATTTTCTCGTATAGCTCTGTTGCTGGCCTCGATCGCCGCCTTTCTCCTGCTCATTGGGGGACCCGGAACGCGCTTCGGCCTTTGGGAATTTCGCTACGGATTCTTGATGATGCGCTGGGCCGCTAACCTGGGTCTGGTCTCCGCCGGTCTGGCGCTGACGCTCCTGATCA
>DASPGW010000002.1 GCA_035620395.1 Desulfuromonadales bacterium
CGATGGGAAGGTGCGGTTGAGGGAGAGCTGATTGCCGGGGAGCACGCCCATGCTCATCAGTTTCTGCATCTTCTTGTGGTCGCCGGTGGCCAGATAGGCGATCTCCCCCTTCTCGCCGGCCTTCAGCTCGGTGAGGGCGACGACCCCGACCGCGCCGGTCGCCTTCGCCTCCTCGCAGCACTTGCCGGGCGGGATCGGCTTGCCGTGCGGGCAGGTGGTGGGGTGGTTGAGCAGGGTGCAGATCTTGGTGTCGACGCCGTGGTGCAAAAGGTGCTCGAACTCGCAGGCCTTGGCGTTCCCCTTCTTCCCCTTGAGGTCGAGAATGTCCATCAGCAGGCGCTCGGAGAGCCGGTGCCGCCGCACGGTCATCATAGCATCATAGCGGCCCTCGGCGCGCAGATAGACCCGCTCCCCCTTGATCTCGATATAGGCCAGGCGGTCAAGTTCCCGAAGCGCCTCGTCGCCGGCTGCGACCTCCAGAAGCGAAAAATGAGCGGAGTTCTCTCCCTCCTCCTCGGTGGCGATCCACAATGCTTCCAGGATCTCTTCGGCCTTTTCGGACAGTTTCATCAGCTCTCGTCCTCTCTCTTATCGTCCTTCTTTTTCGACCAGCGTTTCAGAAACCCGGGCACCGCCGGGTTGGCATAACCGCAGTACGGGCAGTGTACCTTGCGGCAGCCGCCGGGACAAGTGCCGCAGCTCTTCTCCTGGCCCGGCTCGTCCGGGATTTCCCGACCACAGAAACCGCACTTCATGCCAGTATACCCGTAAACAGGAGGAAGCGGTTCAAACCCCAGCCGGTGGTGAAAGCGAGTACGGAGACGAAGACGAAAATGCCGATGGACGCCTTCCAGCCCCGCTCCTTCTTCATCATCAGAAACTGGGCGACGCAGGGAACGAACAGGGTCAGGGTGACGCCGGCGACGGCGAGCTGGACGGCGCTGAGCATGCCGCTGGTCTGCAGGTCGTAGAGCCCGGCGGCACCGAAGTCGCGGCGGAAGAAGCCGAAGATGAAGGCGGCCGCGGCCTCACCCGGCAGCCCAAGGGCATGCATCACCGGCGTCATGGCCGAAACCAGATTCTCGAGAATGCCGGTCATCTTGCCGGCCCAGAGCAGCACCGAGGCGATGACGAAGAGGGGAAAAATCTCGAGAAAATAGGCCTGCATCCGGGTCAGGGTCTTGACCAGGACGTTCTGCAGCTGCGGCAGGCGCAAGGGGGGCAGTTCCATGTAGAACATCGGCTTTTCGCCGGGGAGCAGCCGGGCGGCGAGGAAGCCGATCACCAGGAAGACCAGGGCGATGCAGACGCTCCAGACCACCAGCGTCCCCGGCACGCCGGAGAGCAGGCCGAGGATGACCCCCAACTGCGCGCTGCAGGGGATGGCCAGGGCGAGCAGGATGGTGGCGAGAATCCGCTCGCGCACGGTCTCCAGGGTGCGGGTCACCATGGTCGCCATGGTGTCGCAGCCGAAGCCGAGCACGATCGGAATCACCGCCCGGCCGCTGAGACCGAGCTTCTTGAAGATCCGGTCGACCAGCATCGCCAGGCGGGGGAAGTAGCCGGTGTCCTCGATGACCGAGAAGACCAGAAAGAAGGTGCCGACGATGGGCAGGACCAGCGCAACGGCGTAGCGCACGCCGAGGGTTAAGACGCCGTACTCGCCGACCAGCAGCTCGCGCAGCCAGTACCAGGGGACCAGCCGGTCGGCCACGCTGATGAACCAGGGGTTGATGTGTTCTTCGAACAGGCTTCCTTCGAGCAGATCAACGACGGTGCCGGCACCGAAGCCGCCGACGAACTGGTAAAGGCCGAAGTAGAGAATGACGAGCAGGATGGGAAAGCCGGTCCAGGGATTCATCGTCCAGTCGGAGAGGCGCTCGGCGAACCGCTTCCCCTCCCGGCCCTGCTGGCTGACGACCCCTTCCAGCAGCCCCTTGCAGACCCGCTTGCGCTCCAGGCTGATGCGCAGGTGCAGGTCGCTGCGGCGCTCGAAGACGACGGCGTTGACCGCCGCCTCCACCCCGGCGTAGCCCGCCTCTTTTTCGGTGGCCCGCACCAACTCCTCCACGCCGCCGTCCTTCTGCAGCAGCAGCAGGGCGATGGCACGGCGGTCGATACGGTACTCGCCGGCCAGGGTTGAGGCGACCTTCAGGATATCGCGCTCCAGGTCGGTGGCATAGCCGAAGACGGCGCGGCGCTGCCGGTCGAAAGCGGCGATGGCGGCACGAATCTCCTTGAGGCCGCGCTTGCGGGCCGTGGCGGCGCCGATCACCGGGATGCCGAGCTTCTCCTGCAGCAGGGGAATGTCGATCGACATGCCGAGCGCTTCGGCCTCGTCCATGATATTGACCACCAGCATCACCGGCAGCCCCGTCTCGATCAGCTGCAGGGTCATCGGCAGCATCCGCTCCAGGTTGCGGGCGTCGATGACGTGAATCACCGCGTACGGCTCTTCGGCGAGCAGGATGTCGCGCGCCACCCGCTCCTCTTCGGTGATGGGGAGCAGCGAGTACATCCCGGGCGTGTCGAGAACCTCGTAGCGGTTCCCCTCGATTTCGCAGAAGCCGCGGGAGACCTCCACCGAGGTGCCGGGATAATTGGAGACCGTGGTATAGGCGCCGGTCAGGGCGTTGAACAGCAGGCTCTTGCCAACGTTGGGGTTGCCGACCAGGATGAGCTTGTCGCCGCCGGCGCTTTCCTTATTCGAACGGGTCATTACAGTCTTCCCGGAAGCTTAAGATTGACTATCATTTTCAGAGGAATTTCGCTGCCGAGGCACAAAGACACCAAGAAAACCAAGAAACCGGAATTTGCATTTCTTGGTGCCTTGGCGTCTTGACAGCGGAAGGCATTTTATAAATTATTGCCCGTAGACCTCATTTTGCCGCGCACTTGCCGCACTTGCCATAGAGCTCGAGGCGGTGGCTGACGATCTGGAAACCGTGCTCCCTTGCCACCTTCTCCTGCAGCTCCTCGATGCGCGGATTTTCGAACTCGATGATGGCGCCGCAGGCGGTACAGACGAGGTGGTCGTGATGTTGCTCGCCGATGGTCGGCTCGTAGCGGGTCTGCCCGTCACCGAAATGCCTCTCCTCGGCGATGCCGCATTCGGCAAAAAGTTTGAGGGTACGATAGACCGTGGCATAACCGATACCGGGATGCTTCTTGCGCAGGCGCAGGTAAAGTTCCTCGGTCGAGAGGTGTGAGCCGGAGCGCAGAAACTCGTCGAGAATGACATCGCGCTGCCGCGTCGACTTGAGCCCCTGCCTGGTCAGATACTCCCGGAATGTCTTTTTCTCTTCACCCATCGGCCACCCCCTTGAAATCGAAAGTCAAATTAACAGCTGCACAAGAAAGTGTCAAGACCCGAAGACAACAGGACCTCGCTTCCGTCTTCCGTCCTCCTTCTTCGTCAGCTTCACCCGGTGACCGGCAGCCAGCGGTAGAGGTAACCGGAAAACCTGCCGATCATATCGAAAAAGAGCATGGCTCCAGCAGCCATCAACAGCACGCCGGTGAAGATTTCCATGAGCCGGATGTGTTTGCGGAAGCGATTGAAAAAATTGAGAAAACTGTGGAACAGCAAGCCGGAGAGAAGAAACGGGATCCCCAGTCCGGCCGAATAGACGGAAAGCAGCAGAACGCCGCGGCCGGCGTTGCCGGTGGTGCCGGCGGCCAGGGCCAGGATCGCTCCGAGAATGGGGCCGATGCAGGGCGTCCAACCGGCGGCGAAGGCCAGCCCGACCAGAAAAGTGCCGACAAAACCGCTCGGCTTGGTATGGATCTGCACCCGCTTCTCGCCGAGCAGCACACCGAAGTGGAAAAGCCCCGACAGGTGGATCCCGAAGAGAAAAATGAGGATGCCGCCTATTTTCTGCACCCAACCGAGGCTTTCCCGCAGGTGAGTCTGGAAGGTGGAGGAGGCGACACCGGCAATGGCGCCGAGGCTGATGAATACGACGGAGAACCCGGCAATGAAGACAAGGGAATGGAGCAGCACCGTCACCCGCACCTTGGCGCTGGGATGGGCCTCCTTGAGTTGGCCGAAGGAGAGGCCGGTAATATAGGTGATGTAGGAGGGGATCAGCGGCAGCACGCAGGGCGAGGCAAAGGAGAGAATCCCTGCGGTAAAGGCAATCCACAAAGTGACGTCGGCTCCGGGGCTCAAGGCACTACTCCTTCATCATGGAGTTGATTTTCTTAAGGAAATCGACACCTGACCAGTCCCTGGCGCCAAGATAGTGCTCGACGATCTTCCCGCTCTTGTCAATGAGAAAGGTTTCCGGAAAACGGTTGACGCCGTAGAGGTTCTGCGCCTTGGCGTCGGCATCGAGCAGAACCTGGAAATTGTGCGGGTGCTTCTCGAGAAACGCCCTGACGTCTTTGACTTCCTGTTCGACGTTGACCGCCAGCATGACGAAATCGCGGCCGGTGTATACCTCGTGGAGGCGTTCCATCGAGGGCATCTCTTCCCGGCAGGGGGGGCACCAGGAAGCCCAGAAATTGAGAAAAACCACTTTCCCCCGGTACTGCGAGAGAGCAACCCTGTTCCCTTGCAAATCCTTCAGGGTGAAATCCGGCGCTTCCATCCCGATTTTGACACCGGCGGCCGGCGGTGCCTGCGGTCGCTCACCTATACCGAAAAAGAAGATAGCGGCCGCACAGATCGATAGAAAAGCAAAAACAGCAAGCAGGCGCATCAGAGATACCTTTCACAAAACAGAAGTGACGCGGAACAATCGATTTTCCATCCCCGAAACGGCAAATGTCAAGGTCAAGTTTTTTCCTTCCGGTCTTCGGGCAATGCCTCTTCCCCTGCCCAGAGATCTTCAATCTGGTCCATCTGTTCCTCGGAAAAGCCGAAGTAGTGAGCCAGCTCGTGGATGATGGTCTCGCGGATGATCTTCAACAGTGGCTCCCCCGTCTCGGCGGCATATTCCTCCACTGCCGCCTGGAAGATGATGATGACGTCCGGAAGGCAGCTGCCGTAGTCGTGGGTCCGCTCGCTCAGCGGCCAGCCGCGATAGTAGCCGAGCAGGTCGCGGGGGTCGTCGAAACCGACCTCGTCCAGGGTGTCGTCGTCGGCCCAGTCCTCCACCTGAAAGCTCAGGTTTTCGACCTGCGCGAGAAACTCGTGCGGGATGCGGGCGATGGCCCGTTCGACCAGCCGCTCGAAATCCTTCCGTTTCATTCGTCGAAACCCTGGCCGCGGGCCACCCGGAAGACCGAGCTGAAGCGGGCCACCTCACGCCCCGACTCGTCGGTCACCGTCGCCTCGCCGTGAAAAGAGCGTCCTTCGGGACCGATGACCGTTGCCACCGCCGTCACCCGGCCCGCCTTCACCGGGGCCAGGAAGCGGGTGGTCAACTCGGTGGTGGCAAAAACGGTTCCTTCCGGCAGCCGGGTCTTGATCGCCATCGCCACCGCAGTGTCGGCCAGGGTGGTCAGCACCCCGCCGTGCAGAAAGCCGCCGCCCTGGGCGTACTTGACCTTGAACGGCAGGGAAAGGACCGCCCGGCCCTGCTGCGCCTCCTCGATATCGATCGCTAGCAGGTCCTCGAAGGGGGCGGTGTCGACCCAGCCGCGCAGCTCGAACTGTTTCGTCCCCGCTTCGCGCGGCGCCTCCCCGTCCACCAGCAGTATGGCCATGTTAACCCCGTAATTGATCTATCATTGCGGCGGACCCCATGTGTCCGCCCGCGTTTCGGCGGCAATCTCGGCCAGGTCGCACACGCGGGTGCGCCCCTACCGTTTGATGCCGAACTTCTCCATCCGGTAGAGGAGGATGTGCCTGGGGATGCGCAGGAAGGCCGCGGCCTTCGTCTGGTTCCAGCCGGTGCGGCGCAGCGCCTCGAGCACCGCCTCCTTCTCCAGCTCTTCCAGCGGATAGCCCTCGGCGGGTAGATTGAGCACGCCACCGGCGGCCGGTTTTCCCTCGCCACGAACCTTGGGCGGCAGGTCGGCCTCGCCGATGACTTCGCCCCGGCGCAGGATGAGCATCCGTTCGACGGCGTTCTCCAGCTCCCGCACGTTGCCGGGCCAGTCGTAGGCGGCGAGCGCCGCCAGGGCGGCCGCATCGACGGTAACGGCAGCGCCGGCGCCGTGTTTCTGCAGAAAATGCCGCACCAGCAGAGGGATGTCCGAACGGCGCTGGCGCAGCGCCGGCAGGTGGACGGGGATCACCGCCAGCCGGTAATAGAGGTCTTCGCGAAAGGTCCCCTCGCCCATCGCCGCCTCCAGATCGCGGTTGGTGGCCGCCACCACCCGCACGTCGATCCTCCGCGGCGTCCCGCCGACCGGCTCGATCTCCCGCTCCTGCAGGGCGCGCAGCAGCTTCGGCTGCAGCTCCACCGGCAGCTCCCCCACCTCGTCGAGAAAGAGGGTGCCGCCGTCGGCCAGCTCGAACTTCCCCTTGCGGTCCTTGACCGCCCCGGTAAAGGCCCCCTTGAGGTGGCCGAAGAGTTCACTCTCGAGCAGATCGGCAGGGATGGCGGCACAGTTGACCGCGACGAACGCTCCCTCGCGCCGCTCGCTGCCGTTGTGAATGGCCCGGGCGATCAGCTCCTTGCCGGTCCCCGATTCGCCGGTGATGAGGACCGTCGCCTCGGTGGCGGCCACCCGCCGCACCATATCGAATACCTGCTGCATCTCGTCCGAGATGCCGACCAGATGGGCGAAATCGACCCGGTCCGACAGCTCCTCCCGGAGCCGGACGTTCTCCTCCTGCAGGCCGGAGTAGGAGAGAGCCTTGGCAACCACCAGGCGCAGCTCGTCGCGACTGAAGGGCTTGGTGAGGTAGTCGTAGGCGCCGAGCTTCATTGCTTCCACGGCCCTTTCCACGCTGCCGAAAGCGGTGATGACGATCACCAGCGTCCCGGGGCTGTCGGCCTTGATCTTTTTCAGCACCTCGTAGCCGGAAAGGGTTGGCATCTGGATGTCGGTGATCACCACGGACGGCTTCTCCAGAGCGAAGAGCCGCAGCCCCTCCGCGCCGTCGGCGGCGGTCAGCACCCGGTAGCCCGCCTCGTGCAGGGTGAACTCGATGACCCGGCGCAGCGAAGCGTCGTCGTCGATAATCAGGACGGTCTGGGGCTTCATTCAAACTCCCTGTAAGGCAGAACCACGGTGAACGTCGTCCCCTCGCCGAGCCGGCTCTGCACCTCGATCCGCCCGCCGTGTCCCTGGATGATGCGGTGGGTAATGGCCAGTCCCAGGCCGGTCCCCTCCTGCCGGGTGGTGAAGAAGGGGTTGAAGATCCGCTCCAGGTTTTCCTTGGGGATGCCCTGGCCGGTGTCGGCGAAGCGGATGCGCAGCTGACCATCGGCCATTTCCGTGCCGATGGTCAGGGTGCCGCCCTCCGCCATCGCCTGCAGGGCGTTGAGCACCAGGTTGAGGAACGCCTGCTTGAGCTGCCCGCGGTCGCCGGGCAGCGGCGGCACTGCCCCGGCTGCCAGTTCGGTGCGTACGCCGTTTTTCAAGGCCGGCTGCCGGGTCAGGGTCAACACCTCCCGCAGGGCCTCGTTGACGTCCAAACGGCCCCGCTCCACCGGAGCCGGCCGGGCGAAGCGCAGAAAATCCTCTACCACCCGGTTGAGCCGGTCGACTTCCTTGATCAGGATGCGGGTGAACTCGTAGCGTTTGTCTGACGGGTCGATGCCGTCCTGGAGTATTTCCGCCGTGCCGCGAATGGAACCGAGGGGGTTGCGGATCTCGTGCGCCATGCCGGCGGAAAGCTCACCGAGGGCCGAGAGTCGGTCGGCGCGACGCAGCTGTTCCTCGATCTCCAGGATCAGGTCGGCCTGGTCGCGCAGTTTGGCGTAGCTTTCCTCGAGCCGCAAGGCAGCCTTCTGGTGGTGGGTTTTCTGGATCCGTTCGCGCTCGGCCAGGAAGCCGGTCAGAAAACCGATGATATTGTAAAGCAGGATTTCCAGGTACTGCTCCGGCTCGGCGGTCGGATGATGCCCCCACTGGAAAACGACATGCGGGGCGAAGAGGATCGACACGACGATGGCCGTCCCCAGTCCGCCGCGCAGGGTGAACCAGAGGCCGCCGAGAACGATGGGGATGTAGTAGAGACGCCGGTAGATGTCGTGGAACTGGGCCTTATGGATATCGGTCAGGTAGTGGAGTGCAGTGATCCCCAGGATCAGCAGGACCAGAACGGTAAACCGGAATGTGGTGGCGTTATTGCGCATAGCCGAGTTGTAAACCAGACGGAGGCCCAAGTTCAAGCCTTTTTCCGGCAGCGGCCAGGAGGCTTCGGCATAAAAAAGCCCCTCTTCGCCAAAAGAGGGGAGATTAGGAGGCAAAAGCGAAAATCATTCGCCTCTGCCTTTTCACTTATAGCACCCCGAGAAAAAAAGGGAAGAGCCGGGCAAAAAAATTTATATTGGACAGCCACAAAGCCGGTGGTTTATTCTTCTTCCCTTCCGAGCGAGGAGAGGCATGCCACTGTTCGTCGACATTCTCACCATCGTCCTGCCGGTCTTCCTCGTCATCGTCCTGGGCTACCTGCTCAAGCGCCTCGAACTGATCGACGCGACCTTCCTCTTCCAGACCAACCGCCTGGTCTATTACATCTGTCTGCCGCTGCTGCTCTTCTACAAGATCGGCACCGCGGATTTTTTCGCCAACTTCAACGGCTCGCTGGTCATCGGCTCCGCCCTGGCCATCGCCGCCGGTTTTCTCCTCTCCTACGGCTACGCGGCCCTGCGCGGCTACCCGCCGGCCGCCCGCGGCGCCTTCTGTCAGGGGGCGTTTCGCGGCAACCTCGCCTACATGGGGCTGGCGATCGTCTTCAACGCCTACGGCGAGGCCGGCTTCACCCGCGCCGGCATCCTCATGGGCTTCCTGGTGCCGGTGCTCAACCTCTTTGCCGTCCTCGCCCTGCTGCTGCCGCACCGCCGCAACGACGGCGGCCAGGGGGCGGTTTTCTGGATGAAGCAACTGGTCGGCAACCCGCTGATCATCGCCTCCTTCGCCGGCATCGCCTGGAGCTACCTGCAACTGCCGGTACCGGTGATCCTCGACCGCAGCCTGCACATCGCCACCGGCATGACTCTGCCGCTGGCGCTGATTGCCATCGGCGGCTCCTTCTCGCTGGAAAAACTCAAGGGCGACCTGGTGCGGGCAGCCTTCGCCACCGGCTTCAAGCTCATCTGGCTGCCGCTGATCGCCGCCGGCCTGCTGATCCTGCTCGGGGTGGGCGGGCAGGATCTCGCCATCGGCGTCCTCTTCGCCGGCACCCCGGCGGCCACCGCCACCTACATCATGGCGCACCAGCTCAAGGGGGATGCCGAACTGGCCGGCTCCATCGTCATGATGTCGACCGCCTTTTCCGTCGTCACCTACACCATTGCTCTGCTCATGTTGCGAGGCTTCGGCCTGTGACGACGCCCGCCGTTTCCATACTGCTGCCGGTGCGCAACGAGGAACGTTTTCTCCCCGCGGCACTCGCCTCTCTGTTCCGTCAGACTTTTTCCGACTGGGAACTGGTCGCCGTCGACGATGGTTCCACCGATGGCACGCCGGCACTTTTGGCCGAAGCGGCCCGCCGCGATGCGCGGGTACGGGTCATTCCCCGGCCGGCCGAGGGGCTGGTGCCGGCCCTCAATGCCGGCCTTGCCGCCTGTCGCGCCCCGCTGGTGGCACGCATGGACGGCGACGACGTCTGCCACCCCCGCCGTCTGGAGCGGCAGGTGAATCACCTGGCCGCGCATCCTGATACCGGCCTGGTCGCCTGCGGCGTACGCCACTTTCCCCGTCCGCAGCTGCGGGGGGGAATGGTCGCCTACGAGGCGTGGCAGAACGCGCTGGCCGATCATGACAGCATTCTGTGCAACCTCTACGTCGAGTCCCCTTTCGCCCACCCGAGCGTTCTCTTCCGCCGCGAAGTGGTGGAGCGAGCCGGCGGCTACCGGCAGCTGGCGTGGGCGGAGGACTACGACCTCTGGCTGCGCCTTGCCCGCGCCGGGGTGCGCTTCGCCCGTCTGCCCGACGTCCTCCTCTTCTGGCGCGACCGCCCCGAGCGGCTGACCCGCACTGCCGCCATCTGTTCACTGGCCGCCTTTCGCGCCTGCAAGGCGCACCACCTGCGGCAGGGCTTCCTCCGGGACGCTACCGAGGTCACTCTCTGGGGGGCGGGACTCGAAGGGAAGGCGTGGCGGCAGACGCTGGCGACGGAAGGCGTCCGGGTCGGGCGCTGGCTCGAAGTCGACCGGCGCAAGATCGGCCAGAGGATTCACGGCGCCCCGGTGGTCGGCATCGAGGCGCTGCGCCCGGGTGACGGCCCGGTGCTGATCACCGTCGGCGCCAAGGGGGCACGGCAGCAGGTGCGCACCTTCGCGACAAAGGCCGGGTTGACCGAGGGGGTCGACTACCTCTGCGTGACGTAGTGCTGAAGACCGACGGCGGATGACGGATGAAAGCTCCGCGAAAGGTCCAATCTGCCGTCTGTCCTCCGGTCTCTGGTACCCCATGCTTTTCGGAGGAGTGATGCACGAGCCCTTCACTATCGGCTTCAGGTTCCTCCTCCTGCTGGCCGCCTCGACCCTGCTGCTCTGGCCCCTCGCCGCACAGGCCGAAGAGTTCCCCCTGATGCCTCCCGCCGTTGCCGCCGCCAGCGACCCGCCGGTTGCGCCGCCCGCCGATGCCGCCGACGGTGGCTTCTTCCACCGGCTCAGCCAGGGGTTCAGCCTGCACAAGGAAACCTACCTTCTTCCTCTCACCTGGGGGAACACCGCCGTCTCGTCCAGGGATGCGGAGCTGAAATACCAGTTCAGCTTCAAGCAGCAGATCTACGACGGTCTTTACTTCGCCTACACGCAAAAATCATTCTGGCGGATTCTCGATCAGGAGGAATCGCGCCCCTTCCGGGAAACCAACTACAACCCGGAACTCTTCTGGCGCCTGCTGCGGCCGGCGCCGTCCTGGGGGGCCTGGGGCGGCGACCTGGGCCTCGAACATGAATCGAACGGCAACCGTGAGCCGACTTCACGCAGTTGGAACCGGGTTTACCTCGCTCCTTTCGTCGAGTACGGACGGCTGCGCGCCGAACTCAAGCTCTGGCGTCGCCTCTCCGAGGAGAAAAAGAAAACCCCCGAAGACACCACCGGCGACGAGAACCCCGACATCTCCGATTTTTTCGGCTATGGCGAACTGCGCCTCGCCTACGTCAACCGCTGGCAACACCGGGCAGCGCTGATGACCCGCTGGAACTTCGCCACCGACAAGGGAGCCTTGCAACTCGGCTACAGCGTGCCGACCGGGACAAAAAACCTCTTCGTCTACGGCCAGCTCTGGAGCGGCTATGGGGAGAGCCTGATCGACTACAACCGATCGATCACCCGTTACGGGATCGGGGTGCTTATCCGGCAGTGAGGCGCACAGGGCATATACGCACCCTCCGGACCTGGACTGGTTCCTGCCGCTCGGCGGCGTTTTAAGTGATGAGTCCTGCCGCCTCTTGAATTCACCATTGCAGCGTCAGTGAGTGGTCCTCGTTCAACTCCACGCTGGTCCCCAACCTTCCCCCCTCTCGGTTCAGGACGTCGCCGCACAGAAGGAGGGTGAGGTCGATGTCGGTCATTTACCTTCCGGAAGCCGACGGCAACGGTTTCCTGGTTCCCTCCGCAGACTGGAGCAACCTCTATCCATATTACCCCGGATTCAGACTCTGCCATTTGACAACGACCGGCCGTGTGATAGAAATAAACTACCCTTTTCGCAAAGGAGGTCGCCATGATCGATGTCCAGTTCGAACTCGCCGGTCACAGGATCAGTCTCGAGGGGATGCACCCCGGCCTGCAGCGCTCGATGCTGGCGACCATCCGCGAAGCGCTCGGCGAGCGGGTCGGCGACGTCGAGTGCCCCCATCACCACTGCTCCCCGCACATCCTCTGCAAAGGACCGAACGTGGTCGAGCTGTCGATGGAAATCTGCGGCTGCTGTGACCAGGTCATCGACAGGGTCGAGTCGCGGCTGCAATAAGGGGGCCGGCGAGCAAAATTCGAAAAGGCTGCTTCCTCCGGGAGGTGGCCTTTTCCTTTTTCCGCTCCACACGGACGGCTATTTTTGTCGCCGTAGCGGCAATAATTGTCATCTCCCTTCTTTCGTTCCGGCTCCGCCCACCTTGGAAAAAGCCCTATCGCGGGCATTCGAGGGCATCTCCTTTCCACTCGTTGCTCCCTGCGCGCGGCATACAATGTGCTATATCTAATTAAACATCGGAAATTCTCGTGGCCTCTGCTTTTCTTCACTCCTGGGGGGGACAAGATATGGGGAAACCTGCCGTCCATCGGAAACCCGCTGGCCGCCGCCTGGCCCTGCAGATCGTCGCCGTTTACCTTCTCGTCGGAGCGGCATGGATCATTTCCGCCCGCAAACTCATCTTTAACCGGAACATCGATCCGAATCAGCTGTCCCTGCTGCACACTCTCGAGGGGTGGGCCTTCCTCCTGTCCACCGCCTTTCTCTTCTACCTTCTCATTTCCCGCCACCTGCGGGTCATCCTGCACCGGGAGGCGGAAGAAAAGGATGCCCTGGTCTCGGACATCACCGTGCAAAAACACCTGGTGGAAGCCCTCGACCAGGCCCGGGAGCACTATCGGCTGCTTTTCGAACACATCGCCCAGGGAGTCGTCTACCGGGACGGCGAGGGGCGAATCCTCGCCGTCAACCCGGCCGCCGAAAGGATCCTCGGCATTCCCGGCGCAGAACTTCTCGGCCGCACCTCCATCGACCCTCAGGGGAAGGCCCTGCGCGCCGACGGTACTCCTCTTTCCCAGCAGGAACGGCCCTTCCGGGTCGCCCTCGACTCCGGCAGGGAAGTGCGGGACGAGGTCATCGGCCTGTTCAACCCGCAGGAAGGCGCCTATCGCTGGGTCAGCGTCGACACCGTCCCCCAGATTCAGCCGGGGGCGACGGAGCCCTTCCAGATTCTCAGCACCCTCAACGACATCACCGAGCGCCGACTGGTCGAGGAAAAGGTCCAGAACCTGGCCTTCTACGACAGCCTGACCGGGCTCCCCAACCGGCGACTCCTTCTCGACCGCCTCAGCCAGGCAATGGCCCAGGCGAACCGGGAAGGGAAGCTGCTCGGCCTCGCCTTCCTCGATCTCGACCATTTCAAAACCATCAACGACACCCTGGGCCATGCCAGCGGTGACACCCTGCTGAGGGCGGTGGCGGAGAGGCTGCAGCAGTGCATTCGGAAAAGCGACACCGTCGCCCGCCTGGGCGGCGATGAATTCGTTGTGATCCTCACCAACCTGGAACACGCCGACGGTGCGGCCGCCATCGCCGAAAAGATCCTGGAAATTTTCATTCAACCCTTCCGGCTGGGGGAGCGAGAGATATTCACCTCGACCAGCATCGGCCTCGCCCTTTACCCTCTCGACGCGGGAAATGGCGAGGAGCTTCTGAGCCGAGCCGACATGGCCATGTACCGGGCCAAAGAGAGGGGGCGCAACCTCTTCCAGTTTTTTGCCCCCCAGATGAACGAGGAAGCGATGCAGCGACTGGTCCTGCACAATGAGCTGAATCGCGCCCTGCTCCATAGTGAACTGCTCCTCTTTTTTCAGGACAAGATCAGCCTGGCAACCGGCGACATTATCGGGGTGGAAGCCCTGCTGCGCTGGCGCCATCCTGAACGGGGGCTGTTGCGGCCTGCCGACTTCCTCCCGCTGGCCGAGGAGTCGGGGCTCATCATCCCCATCGGTGAATGGGTTCTGCGCACCGCCTGCATCCAGGGGATGACCTGGCAACGAATGGGCCTGCCCGCCCTGCGCATCGCCATCAATGTCTCCGGACGTCAGCTGCGCCACGGCGACCTGGTCGAAACGGTGAGCCGCGCCCTGGCGGAGACGGGTTTCCCTGCCGCCAGTCTGGAACTGGAGTTCCGGGAGGAGAGTCTGCTTGAGGAAACGGAGCAGGCTCCGGCGGCCCTCGCGGCGCTGCGAAAGCTGGGGGTGAGCTGCGCCCTCGACGACTTCGGCACCGGCCTCTCGGCGATAGGGCGCATCCGCACCTTTCCCCTCGACCGGATCAATATCCACCATTCCCTGATCCAAAACTTCGCCACTGCAGAGAACACCGGCTTGATTCAGGGGATCATCGACCTGGCCCACAACCTGCGCTTGCAGGTCATCGCCGAAGGGGTGGAAACCGAGGAACAGAAACTTTTCCTGCAGAGCCTCGGCTGCGATGAGGTTCAGGGGTTCCATTTCCGTCTTCCCGTCCCCGCCGAGGAGCTGACCGAGCGCCTGTCCCTCTGCCGCACGGGTAGTGCCCCTTGACGGTATCCGCAGCATCGGTCAACCTGATTAGAGCCGGAATGGCAGCTGCGCAGCGCCAAAAACCCGCCTCGGATTTAATGCGGATCAACGCGGCAGTTTTTTTGGAGCCGGACATTTCCCCGGTTTATCGATCGGCGAAGAGAGCATCCAGAGCATCGAAATCGAAACGCCGCTCAGCCAACTGGCGTACCAAGGCGAGCTTTTCGGCATCCTCCGGGGTGAGCTTGGAGACATCCTCGGCAATGGTCTGGTAGAGTTCGGCGGTGGTGTGACTCTGGGTGCGCAGGTAAGGAATGTTGCTGCGGTCGAGAATCTGCTGCGTAATCCGGCCGACCGGGATGATTCCGGGGATGACCAGACCGACGATTTTGCTGCGGTATTCGGGAATATGATAGAGGTTGGCCAGGGTGACCAGCAGTTCATCCCGGCTGCTGGTGACGATCAGCAGGGACGAATCCTTGAGCAGCTCGGCGACCCGCTGGGTGGAGGCCGCCCCGATCTGCACATGGTTGATGATGCGCTTGGCCTCGCGCCGGTTGCCGTGCAGCGGCAGGTCGAGGAGCCGGGAGATGCGCCGCAGGGTCGGGTTGGCCAGGATCGGCTGGTAGTTGAACCCGCCCAGCACCTGAAACGGCTCTTCCGCAAAAGCCCGCACCAGGTAGTCGAGTATCATGTCGCGCTTCTCGGGAATCAGCTTGTTGGCCAGGATCGCCCGCACCTCGGCCCCCTCCTTCTCGAAAAGAGCCAGGTTCATCTGGACCGCGTCGACCACGTTTCCGATGCCGCCGCCGGTCACTATCAGGACCGGTGCATCGAGCATCCGCGCAACGCGGGCGTTGGAAAGCTTCAGAATCGAGCCGACCCCGGCATGGCCGGTCCCCTCGATGATCAGAAAGTCGCACTTCCTTTCCAGCTCGCTGCAGGCCTTCACGATCCGGATCTCGAGGTCGGCAACGGAGATCTTCCCGTCCACCATCTCCCGGGTCGAGCCCGGATAAAGCACCACCGGCGACATGTGGCGAAGGTCCTTGCCCAGGCCAAATACCTGGGCGACCAGCGCGGCATCCTTGTCCATGGGCACCCCCCTCAACATGGTTGGCTTGGGGCCCAGGGGCTTGATGAAACCGACCCGGTGATATTTTTTCTGCGCCAGATGCAGCAGGGCAAGACAGGTGGTGGTTTTTCCGATATCCTGTCCCGTGGCAGCAACAAAAACCTTACGCGCCATGATGTCACTCCGAAGTTCTGCGATTAGTCAAATTCGATCTTGTAGTAGAGATCGACGCCGCTGCTCTCCGCTCCCGCCTTCGACTCCAGTTCCCACTTCTTGGAGATGCTGTAGCGAAGCCTCGCCTCGCTGGCATCGGCGAAGAGCGATTGGCCGAAGCTCAGGTAGAGCCTGGGACTGAGGTACTTGCCGATGGTCACCATCGAGCCGGCAACGTCGCCGCCACCGCTCTCCACCGTCAGGACGTCCACCCCCAGCCGTCGTTTGATGCGGTCCTGCAGCACGGTCGACTCGCCACGGGCCAGCAGCGCTCCGGCCGCCGCCGTCAGCAGGCCGGCCTGACCGCTATCCTCACCCAGCGGATGGCCGAGGATGATGTAGGCAAGCACGTCGGTGTCGGGCATGGCCGGCTCGGAATAGAGCTTGACCACGGGAGTTCGGGGCGTACCGCCGACCTGCACCCCGGCCTTGACCTCACCGATGGTGCGCAGCGCCAGGATGTCGAGAGTCGGCTGGTCGATCGGGCCGCCGGAATAGAGCAGACGCCCGCGCTCGATCTTGAGCTGCGCCCCGTAGGTGGAGTAGATTCCCTGGGCGACGTTGATCTGGCCGCGGCCGGTGATCATCTCGGGGCTCTCCACCCGCAGATCGAGTTCCCCGGTCAGGCGGGCATCGACACCGGCGACCTTGACCAGAACCCGGTCGCCGAGGACGACGCGGATCTGGATGTCAAGCGCGAATGGCAGGGTGCGCTCGGCCGGCTCTGCTGCGCCAACGATGACCACGTCGGGATTCTCGCGCACCACCCCCCGCTGCTCGCGACCGAGAACCTTCAGTTCGGGGAGGCGCACTTCGCCACGGACCTGCAAGCGTTCGGCCGTCCCCTCAAAGGTCAGGTCGGGATTGACCAGGAGCTGCAGTTCGGGCAGGTGCACCGCCTCGAAGCGCTCCCCTTTGAGGGTGCCGCTGAAGGCGACCGGCCGCCAGTGTTGCAGGCGCACACTGCCGCTCCCGCCGATCTGGCCTTGGCCGGAACGGGCACTGAACGAGGCGATCCGCAGCTCGTCGCCGGCCAGGTCACCAGCCAGCGCCACTTCGCGCAACTCGATGCCGGCGGCCGGGAAGTAGGCTCCCGCCCCGGAAAGGCGGACGGTGCCGGCGAGATCAGGGTCCTGCCAGGTGCCACCCACCCTGGCCTGCAGCTCCAGTTCCCCCCGACTCTTCTCGACCAGGCCGGGGAAGACCGCGGCGAGCACCCCCTGCTCGCGCGCCTTCGCCTCGAGCGCGAGTTGCAGCGGTCCTGCCGGGTTCAGGGCGACGGGGAGACGGGCCGGCAGCGGCAGGCGGAAGGTTCCCTTCGCCTCCCCGTACTCGGCCAGGGCCAGCTCCAGCCCGCCGGCCAGGGTCTCGCCGCGCCAGTCCCAGTCGAGACGGGCGGTGCGCACCGCGGCCGCAACCTCTCCCTCCTGCGTTCGCCAGCTCAGACGTCCCTGGTCGACAGCGGCCTCGCCGGTCAGCGTCAGCTGCCCGCCCGGCAGCCAGCCGCCGGCGGTCTTCCCGCCGAGCCGGCCGACGAGTTCAAGCCCTGGCGGCAGCCAGGGACGCAGCCGCGCCAGGTCGAGTTCGGCCCAATCGGCCTCGATGCTCCCCCGCTCAGGCAACGCCAGCCGCCCCGCCTGCGCCGAACCCAGACGGGCGCCGAGACGTCCGCCCTCCGCCAGCGCTGCCTCCAGGGTGACCCGCAGCCCATCGGCATTCCAGACGAAATCGGTCCTGGCTTGCCGCACCGCCAACTCTATTTCGCCATGGACCAGCGTTCCGGTGGCTTCGGCCCGGCCGGCAAGATCGATCGCGCCGTTCGGCAGCCAGCGCAGACGGCTGTCGCCTGAGCTGCGACCGGAAATCACTGCCGGCTTCAGCCAGGGACCAAGCAGAGTCAGGTCGAGGTCCTGCCAATCCACCTTCGCTTCTCCCTGGCGCGGAAAATCCGCACGCAGCGGTTCAGGGGTGGCGAAACGGGCATCGAGCCCCCCACCGTCTTCGAGAGTCGCCGCCAGATCGCCCAGCAGCCCCGCAGCGGACCAGGAGAATTCGGCGTGGAGATGGCGCATTTCCACCGTATGTTCCCTGTGCGTCACCCCGCCGGAGGCCGTCACTTCCCCTGAAAGTTCGAGCGGCCGCTTCTCTTGCCAGCGGACACGGGCCTCTCCACTGCTGCTCCCGGTCAGGGCCACCTCGGCCAGCCAGGGATTGAGCCGGGAAAGGTCGATCTCTTCCCACCGCGCCTCCCCTTCCCCAAGCCCTGCCCGCCAGGCAAGGCTGCCGTCGACCCGAAGTTCTTCGCGGCCCCTGCCGGCAAGCTGCAAGGAGGCGATTCGAATACGGTCCGCGGCGACTTCGACCCCGGCCGGTGCGGCCAGCCGCCAGGGCCCGGCCCCGGCATCCTGGCCGTCCAGCCTTTGCAGCGTCCCCGTCCAGCGGTCGTTTCGCCAGCCGCCGTCCGCGGCCAACTGCAATTCTCCTTCGACCCAGCTTGCCTGCAGGGCGAGCCGGTGCTGCTGCACAGTTCCAGCAAGGGTCAGTCCGACACTCTTCAGTTGCCATCGGTCGTAGGAAATCCCCGAGCCGCTCGCCGAGACCATCACAGACGGCGATCCCACCGACAGACGAGCTGTCAGTTGCAACGCCGCGAGCTGTAAATTTCCATACCTCAACTGCCGGCCGTTTCCGGCGATCTCACCGCCCAGCTTGCCGTCACGCCAGCGCAGCCACCCCTGCGCGGCGAGAGCCCCTTGCGCTGTCGGCACCAGGCCGGAGAGTCGGGCGATCTCGACGCGAAAGTCGAGTCGCTCGGCCAGCCGGCCGCTTCCTGCGATGTCGAAGCCATCGCCGCGCAGTTCGAGGGCGGCAAGCCACAGGTCGTCGCCCGCCAGCTTGGCTTCGACCCTGCCGGTCAGGGCCCGCCCGCGCAGCGTACTGTCGAGCAGACGGCCGTTAAGATGCGCCACAAGCGGGCCCGGGCGGGAGACGGCGAGATCGCCGGCCAGGTCGAGATTCACCCGGCCCGGCCACTCCGGAGTGACGACCGCCGGATCGAGGCGGCGGCCGCGCAGGGATCCGGCCAGGGCGAACCCCTCCCGCCAGCCGAGACGGAGATCCCCGGCCAGTTCGCCGCGAAGCCAGGACCCGGCCAGTTGCGGAAAGGATATCCCATCGGCGTCGCCGGCGAACGGTCCGGCGAGGCGGGCAGCTCGCCAGTCCACAGCGCGGTTGGCCAGATCGAAGCTGCCGCGGTAGTCGGCGCCCTCCCCTGCTCCCTCCACAGTGCCGGCGAGATCGGTCGTAACCCCCGTTTCCGCCGCCAGATCGAGATCGGCGATGGTCGTCCGCAGGCGCCACTGCGGCGCCCCGCCAGCCAGGCGAACTTCTCCTTCGCCGCGCAGCGCCCCCCGTCGGCCGGGCTGGGTCAGTTCGAAGCGTCGCAGGTGGAGAGTATCCCCACGCAACGCCAGGTCAGTCTCCAACTGCAGGCGCGTCTCCGCACCGCTGCGCCCCTGCAACACCAGCGGGCCAGCGAAACCGCCGCCGGCGTCGGGCACCAGCTCGGCGTGCAGCGCCAGTGCGTCCATTCTGGCCACCACCGCGTTCATTCCCAGTTGCAGGTCGAGAGACAGCAGCGGCTGCCCAAAACCCGCCGCCGCCGATCCCTGCAGCCGGTAACCGGCTGCGGCGGCGTCGAGTTCAGCAACGGAAAAAGTCCCGTCGCGCCAGGCCAGGCGTGCCGTCAGGCCCTCCAGTCTCTGCCCCTTTCCTGCCGGCGGCTGCAGCTCGATGCGCTCGATCCGCAGGGCCGAGACGCTCGCCCGCAGCCGCAGCGGCCAGCCGGCAAGCTGCGGCCAGTTGAACGCGGGGGCACCTTCCACCTGCGCCTCTTTCCCGTCCGGTGGTGCAACCCAGCCGATCTGGCCTCCCGCCAGCGACAGTTCGTCGACATCCAGATGACCACGGAGCAGCGCAACGGGGTTCCAGCGCAGCTCGAACCCATCCAGCCGAATCTCCCCCTGCGGCCAACTGACCCTGACGTCTTCAAGTCGCATCTGGTCGAGCAGGCGTCCCTCGATTCGGCCGGCCTCGACCGTCACTGCCGACCGCCGGGAGAGCTCGGCCAGCAGCCAGCGAACGCCGTTTTCGTCCTTCAGCAGCCACCAGACGCCGGCCGCCAGGCCAGCCGCCAGCAGCAGGAAGACACTCAGGGTAATGAGCAGCAGTCTCTTTACCATGCGAACCCTATGCTCACGTGCACGCGGTAGGAGGGATCAAGAACGCCGAGCTGACGGGCCAGGTCGACCTTCACCGGCCCCACCGGGGTGTAGCGGCGCACGCCGAGGCCGGCTCCCTGGAAGATCTCGTAGTCGGAAAAGGAATCGAAGGCGTTGCCGGCATCGTAGAAGACCGCCACCCCCCAGTTTTCACTCAGCGCGCGTTCCAGCTCGACGCTGCCGACCAGCAGGTTCTTGCCGCCGACGACTTCGTCGTTGCTGTCGCGGGGACCCAGGGTCTGATAGCCGTAGCCACGCACGCTCTGATCGCCGCCGGCGAAGAAACGCAGCGACGGCGGAATCTCGCGCAGCGGCTCGTTCTGCCAGGTGGCGCCGGCCTGCACCCGGGCGAAGGCGGCAAAGCCCCACGGCAGCGGCTGCAGCGTGTTGGCCGAACCGAGCGCCTGCAGCAGCCCGGTGTCCGACCCCAGCGCCTGGTGCGCGCCGCGCACTTCCAGGCGGTACAGATATCCCCGTCGCGGCCGCAGCGGGTCATCGT
>DASPGW010000003.1 GCA_035620395.1 Desulfuromonadales bacterium
GCGGCGACCTTGTCTTTCATCATAAAGGATACCCCTGTACGTCGTTCAAAGAGCCTTGAGCCCGGCCACGTCTTCTACACTCTGGGCGGCCGCGCCCTTGGCAATGCGCTTGATCAGACCAGCCAGCACCTTGCCCGGGCCAATCTCGATGAAACGCTCGACGCCGAGCTCGGCCATCTTCTGTACCGACTCGTCCCAGCGTACCGGGGCACTCACCTGGGCAACCAGCAATTCCTTGACCCGCCCGGCGTCACTGTTGGGCGCCGCTTCGACATTGGAGACCACCGGACTCCGCAACGGCCCGACGGTAATCCCCGCCAACGCTTCCCGCAGACGTTCCCCGGCCGGGAGCATCAGCGAGCAGTGGAAAGGGGCACTGACCGGCAGCGGCATAGCCCGCTTGGCCCCTTTGGCCTTGGCCAGTTCAATCGCCCGTTCCACGGCCGTGGCGTGACCGGCGATGACCACCTGACCGGGGCTATTGAAATTTGCGGGCGAAACGACCTGACCCTGCGCCGCCTCCCGGCAAACCGCCTCGAGCTCGACGGTATCCAGCCCGAGGATGGCCGCCATCGCACCAACCCCGACGGGTACGGCTTCCTGCATGAAAGCGCCACGCTGGCGCACGGTCCGCACCGCATCGGCAAAAGACAAGGCGCCGGCAGCGACCAGAGCCGAATATTCGCCGAGGGAGTGCCCGGCGACGTAGGCGGGGCGTAGTCCACTCTCCTGCTCGAGCACCTTCAGGGCCGCCGTACTGACGGTCAGAATGGCAGGCTGGGTATTGGTGGTGAGCTTGAGCTCATCTTCGGGGCCATTATAGCAGAGGGTGGCCAGATCGAAACCGAGGGCATCGTTCGCCTCCTCGAATATCTGCCGGGCGGCCGGAAAGTTATCCGACAGATCTTTGCCCATGCCGGCGTACTGGGAGCCTTGCCCGGGGAAAACAAATGCAATCATGTCAGTTGCAACTCCTTTGCACAGCGGCCGCTTGACGTCCTACCAGCGCAGCAGGGCGGAGGCCCAGGTAAATCCGCCGCCGAAAGCATCAAGCAAGAGGATATCCCCGGCCTTGAGCCGGCCGGCGCGATTGGCCTCATCCAGTGCCAGGGGGATCGAGGCCCCGGAGGTGTTACCGAAGCGGTCTACATTAATGTAGACCTGTTCGTCACTGAGCCCCAGCCTCTTGGCGGTCGCCTCGAGGATCCTTCTGTTGGCCTGATGCGGGATGAAGAGGTCGACGTCCGCCGTGCTCATGCCGTTGGCAGCCAGGGCCTCCTGAGCCACTTCGGAGAGGGAGCGGACGGCCACCTTGAAAACCTCGTTGCCCTGCATCTTCAGAAACGGAAGGCGCTCCTTGATTCCCGCCTCCGATGCCGGAAAGCGCGCACCGAAGCCGGGTTGGTAAAGAAGTTCCCAATAGCTGCCGTCGGCGTGCAGGTGGGTGGAGAGCACACCGTGCTCGCCCTCCTGACCTTCCAGCACGACGGCGCCGGCGCCGTCGCCGAACAGGATGCAGGTGTTGCGGTCTTCCCAGTCGACCGCCCGGGAGAGGATCTCGGCGCCGATCACCAGCGCCTTCTTGCTGACACCTGTTTCAATCCGCCGCGCGGCTGCATCGAGGGCATAGACAAAGCCGCTGCAGGCAGCCGAGACATCAAAGGCTGCAGCGCCGGCGGCACCCAGATTTTTCTGCACCAGGCAGGCGGTCGCCGGCCAGGGGAAATCACCGGTGATCGTACCAACCACCACCAGGTCGATGTCTTCGCCGCGCACGCCGGCCATTGCGAGCGCCCGCTCTGCCGCGCGGGTGGCCAGATCGGAGGTATATTCACCTTCGCCGGCGATGTGCCGCTCGCGAATGCCGGTCCGCGAGACGATCCATTCATCCGTGGTGTCGAGAAACTTTTCCAGATCGGAATTGGTCAGTACCTTATCGGGAACACACGAGCCTGTACCGATAATGCGTGCTCTTTTCACTCGACGACTCCTACATCCTGCTAGGTGGAAGGCCGGCCACTCTGCTCTTGCGGATCGGCGTCCACGACCGATCCCGGGTTCTGCGCCACCAAAGCCGCGTCAGCCTGGAGTTGGGCGACCAGTTGATCGTTCACTCGCCTGGCCGCATACTCATGCGCCATGCGGATGGCATTGACGATGGCACGAGGACTCGATCCGCCGTGACAGATCATGCCGGTGCCCTCGATCCCCAGCAACGGAGCGCCGCCATATTCGGCGTAATCGACCTTTTTTCTGAACGCGCGAAAAGCGGGGCGGGCCAGAAGATAGCCGATCTTTGCCAGAAAGCGGCTGCCGATCTCCTGCCGCAGCATGGTGAAGATGGCGTCGGCCAGTCCTTCAGATACCTTGAGGACGACGTTTCCCACAAAACCGTCGCATACCACCACATCGACCGAGCCGTTGAAAATGTCGCGGCCCTCGACGTAACCAATATAGTCGAAGGTTGCCCCTTTGAGCAGCTGGTGGGCTTCGCGGGTCAGTTCGTTCCCCTTGCTCTCCTCTTCACCGTTGGAAAGCAGGCCGACCCTCGGCTGCTGCTTGCCGAGAACATGTCGGGCGTAAACTTCTCCCATCAGGGCAAACTGGGAGAGATGGTACGGCTTGCAGTCCACATTGCCGCCCACATCAAGAACCAGCGTCTGGTCCTTGAGATTGGGGAAGATGGTGGCGATGGCGGGCCGGTCGATCCCGCGGACACGCTTCAACACGAACATCCCGGCCGCCATGGTGGCACCCGAGTTGCCGGCACTCACCACAGCATGGGCTTCGCCATTTTTTACCAGGCCGAAAGCGACCCGGATGGACGAATCCTTCTTTTTGCGGATGGCATCTGAGGCCGAGTCGTGCATTCCGACCACTTCACTGGCGTGGCGGATGCCGATATCGAGTCCTTCGGTCCGATGCTTTTTCAGCTCGCTCTCAATGCGGACCGTGTCACCGACCAGAATAATCGACAGTCCCCATTGGCGGGCAGCAGCCACCGCTCCCTCGACCTCGACGGCCGGAGCGTTGTCACCACCCATGGCATCCACAGCAACGACGATACGTTCCCTCAACCGGATGCCTCTTACTTTTCAGTACTGATGATTTCTCTGCCTTTGTACGTGCCACAGCTCGGGCAGACGCGATGCGGCTGCTTGGGCTCCTTGCACTGGGGGCATATGGACACGCCGGGAGCGGTCAGCGCATCGTGAGCACGGCGCGTATCGCGCCTGGTCTTGGAAGTTTTCTTCTTGGGTACCGCCATGGTCTTGATTCTCCTTGTAGGTCCGGCCGAGGGCCGGTATTTGCTGATGGCTCAACGCTATGCAAATCCGCCCGTGAAAATGGGCGAAGCAGATGACTTTAATTCACTTGTCGAACTTGATATTCTTCAGGGCGGCAAACTTGACATTGAATGCAGGCCGCTCGCAGCCGCAGTCGGTTTCGTTTAGATCCCCCCCGCATTGAGGGCAGAGCCCGCGACAGTCCTCCTGGCAGAGGGGATGCATCGGCAAGGCCAGAATCACCTGTTCGGCAATCGCCTCGCTGAGGTCGATCTCTTCGCCGTGAAATAGAATCAGGCCCATCTCCTCGGCGTTCAGCTCAACCTCTTCACCGTCGGTCTCGTCCGTGACTTCCGGCAGTTCCCGGGCGAAGGTCAGGGCAAAGCGGCCAATCAGAGGGTCCTCGAATTCCGAAAGACAGCGGCTGCACGCGAGTCGGACCCGGCTCTCCACCGTCCCTTCGACCTCGATCATCTCGCCGACGCGAACAAGCCTTAGCCGCGTCTGCAGCGGCGCGATGAAAACACATTCCTCCGCCGCGGCGGCTTCCACCGCGGTCGGGTAAGATGCAGCCGCCTCTTCCGACTCGAGATCCAGGCCCTCATCTTTTATTTCGTCGATACGAATGCGCAAAGACCAACGTCCTCAAGGCCGCCTGAAAGCGGCTAGTATAAAGACTGCCCCCCGATTGTCAAGGGAAAACAAGCCGGGCCGCCCTACCCTTGGAGAGGGTTTTCTATTAGCCTATTCAAGGTAAATTTGCAAGCGATTAATTTCCCCCGAAAACGCGCACGACTTGCTTTCTGCGGGTCCATAAGGTAGAAAGGTCCAACTCTCGAGAACGAGGAGAATATGCCCACTGCCCGTACCCTGAGGGCCTTCGGCCGCCTGCTGGAAATCGTGGCCACCCTGCGTTCGCCTGAAGGCTGCCCGTGGGATGCCGAGCAGACCCCCGAAAGCCTCAAACCCTACCTGCTGGAAGAAACCTACGAGGTCCTGGAAGCCATCGATGGCGGCGAACCGTCCGCCATCTGCGATGAGTTGGGAGACCTGCTGCTGCAGGTCATATTCCAGGCCCGTCTTTTCGAGGAACGCCAGGCCTTTGACGTGGGCGACGTGGCGGACGCCATCGCCGACAAGCTGATCCGGCGCCATCCTCATGTTTTCGCCGAGCGTCGGCAGAGCTCCATCGAGGCCCTCGATGCTCAGTGGGACCGGATCAAGGCCAGGGAAAAGGAGCGGCGGGGAGAGTTTCCGACGCTGTTGGGCGGGGTCCCCCGGCACCTGCCGGCCCTGCTGCGCGCCCGTAAACTCTCGGAGAAGGCGAGCCGGGTCGGTTTTGACTGGCCAGCGGTGGACGGGATTTTCGCCAAGATAGAGGAGGAACTGGAGGAATTCAAGGATGCCCTCCAGCACGCCGACCAGCAGGCCATGGCCGATGAACTTGGTGATCTTCTTTTCTCCATCGTCAACCTGGGAAGGTTTCTGAACATTGATGCCGAGGAAGCACTGCGGCAGACGGCCAACCGTTTTGTCGCCCGCTTCGGTCACATCGAGGCGACCCTCGCCGAGCGGGGGCGAACTCTTCAGCAGAGCTCCCCCGAAGAGATGGATTCCCTGTGGAACGAAGCCAAGAGACGTGAGCGCGAGAAACGGGGTGAACCGGCAAAAAGCTAACCCGTTCAACGGACTTTGCCCCTTTTCCACAAATCCTGTGGAAGGACTGTTGATAAGCATGTGAATAGCCGCCCGGACCGAAGCACAATCCACCGCCGTAACATCTTGCCTAAAATTTAGACAAAATAAATTCTTTCATTTTTTCAGGGAGTTACCAAGATGATGAAAAATTCTCAAATAAAACCGGGGTAACCATGGATGTTTTATTAGACCAGCATTAGTAAGGAGGA
>DASPGW010000004.1 GCA_035620395.1 Desulfuromonadales bacterium
TGGCCCGGGACGTGGCCGAACTGCTCGGCGGCCAGGCGGTGATCACCACCGCCACCGACGTCAACGAACTCCCTTCTTTCGACCTGCTGGCGCAGGAGGAGGGGTGGGTGATCGACGATCTCGGCCGGGTCAAGAGCCTCAACGCCCTGCTCCTGGCCGGCGAAGAGATCGCCGTGGTCGACCCGGGCGGCAGGGTCGCCGCCCGCTTTGCCGGCCGGGGGCGGCTCTCCTTCCACGCCAACTTCGCCGCCACCCTGCGGAGCGGCGCCGCCGGCTTCGTCTTCGTGACCAACCGCCATCTGCCGCCCCAGGCCCAGGCCGGAAACCTGCTGGTGCTGCGGCCGAAGAACCTCGTCCTCGGCATCGGCTGCAACAGCGGCACCGGGGCCGAGGAGATCGCCGAAGTCGTCGGCGCCCAACTCAAGCATCTCTTCCTCTCGCTCGGCAGCGTCGCCGCCATCGGCACTGCCGCCGTCAAGCGCGAGGAGGCGGGATTGCTCGCCTTTGGCGAAAAACACGGCATCCCGCTGCACTTCTTCGAGAGCGAAGAACTGAACGCCGTTCCCGTCCCCTCGCCGCCTTCCGCCCACGCCCTGGCCGCCATCGGCGCCGCCGGCGTGGCCGAGCCGGCCGCGCTGCTCGCCGCCGGCAGCGGGAGGCTGCTGCTGAAGAAGGTGAAGAGCGGCAATGTCACTCTCGCCGTAGCAGAAAAATCGTAACAGCATTCAAGGTTTTGAGATGAACGGAAAACTCTTCGTCGTCGGCATCGGTCCCGGCGGCAGCGAACATATCACTCCCGCCGCGCTGCAGGCGATCGAGGCGGCGCAGGTCGTCGTCGGCTACAAGACCTACCTCGACCTCATCCCCCAGTGCCTGGCCGGCAAGGAGGTCGTCTCTTCGGGGATGCGCCAGGAGGTCGAACGCTGTCGGCAGGCGCTGGCGCTTGCCGCCGCGGGGAGGACGGTGGCGCTGATCTCCTCGGGCGATGCCGGCATCTACGGCATGGCCGGGCTGGCGCTGGAGCTGGCGGAAGGGGGTGTCGACATCCAGATCGTCCCCGGCCTCTCCGCCGTGCAGGCGGCCGCCGCCCGCCTCGGGGCGCCGCTGATGCACGACTTCGCCGTCATCTCCCTCTCCGACCTGCTGACCCCTTGGGGGCTGATCCGCCGCCGGCTCGAGGCGGCCGCCGCCGCCGACTTCGTCGTTGCCCTCTACAACCCGAAAAGCCGGGGGCGCGCCGTGCAGGTCGTCGAAGCGCAGGAGATCCTCCTCCGCCAGCGCGCTCCGGAGACGCCGGTCGGCATCGTGCGCAACGCCTGCCGGCCGGGGGAAGAGGTGACGGTGACCACTCTCGCCGACTTTATTGCCCACGACATCGACATGCTTTCCATTGTCATCGTCGGCAACTCGCAGACGCGCCTCGATGCGGCGGGGCGGCTGGTGACGCCGCGGGGATATCTCAACAAGGATGAAGTAGGAAGGATGAAGGAGGAGAAAGGCAAGGATGAAGTAGTAAATATTCATCCCTCATCCTTCATCCTTCATCCTTCGCGAGCGAAAGCTCGCGCCCTCTTCGTCGGCGGCACCGGCTCCGACGTCGGCAAGAGCGTCATCGCCGCCGGCCTCTGCCGTCTGCTGCTGCGGCGGGGATACCGGGTCGCTCCCTTCAAGGCGCAGAACATGGCGCTCAATTCCGCCGTCACCCCGGAGGGTGGCGAGATCGGCCGGGCCCAGGCGTTGCAGGCCGCCGCCTGCGGCGTCCCGCCCCACACCGATATGAACCCGATCCTGCTCAAGCCGAACTCCGACACCGGCTCGCAGGTGATCGTGCACGGGCGGCCGGTGGGCAACATGACGGTGACCGGCTATCACGCCTTCAAGTCGGAGGCCTTCGCCCGGGTCCGCGAGTCCTTCGAACGGCTGGCCGCCTCCTGCGAGGTGGTCGTCATGGAGGGGGCGGGGAGCATCGCCGAGATCAACCTGAAGGAGCATGACATCGTCAACCTGCGGGCGGCGGCGATGGCGCAGGCGCCGGTGCTGCTGGTGGCGGACATCGACCGCGGCGGGGTCTTCGCCGCCATCGTCGGCACCCTTGAACTGCTCGATCAGGACGAGCGGGAGCGCATCGCCGGGGTGGTGATCAACCGCTTCCGCGGCGACCCCGCCCTGCTGCGTCCCGGGATCGCGGCGATCGAGGCGCGCACCGGGGTGCCGGTCCTCGGCGTGGTGCCGTGGCTCGATCTCCGGCTCCCCGAGGAGGACTCGGTGGCTCTCGGCCGCAAGGGGAGCGGGCCAAGGCAGGGCGCCCTGCGCATCGGGGTGGTGCGGCTGCCGCGCATCGCCAACTACACCGATTTTGATCCCCTGGAAGCCGAGCCGGAGGTGGAACTTGCCTACCTCGCCGATCCGCAGGAGGTGGCGGGGTGCGACCTGCTGATCCTCCCCGGCACCAAGAGCACCATCCCCGACCTGGAATTTCTGCGGGCCAGCGGCTTTGTCCGGGCGATCCACGACTACCATGCCGCCGGCGGCCGGGTGGTCGGCATCTGCGGCGGTTACCAGATGCTGGGGCGGCG
>DASPGW010000005.1 GCA_035620395.1 Desulfuromonadales bacterium
GCCGTGGGCAGCCTGAGCCAGGCGGTCTTCGGCGGCTTCGATTCCTTCCTGCTCTTTGCCGATCCCGGTCAATTCTGGCGGCTGCTGCTGGGCAATCTCTTCATCGCCCTCCCCTTCTTCCTCGCCGCCCTCGCCATCGGCCTGGTCTTCGTGCGGGAGGTCGAGCGGATCGGCTCCTTCTACTTCGCCAACCTGCTCGGTTCCGGTCTGGGCGGGCTGGCCGCCATCCTTCTGCTCGAACTCTCCGCTCCGGAGCGGCTACCGGCCGTCAGCGCCGTTTTCGCCCTGGCCGCCGGACTGCTCATCGTCCCCCGCCGCGGCCGAGGACTGCTGCTGGCGGCAGCGGCCCTGACGGCGACAGTGGCGGTTTTCGGGCTGCTCCGTCCCGCGCCCCTGGTCCTTTCCCAGTACAAGGATCTGCGGCGGACCCTCGATCTCCCCGCAACCCGCCTGGTGGCCGAGCGCCCCGGCGCCCAGGGGCTGGTCCAGGCGGCCGCCGGGCCGGCCCTGCGCTGGGCGCCCGGCCTCAGCCTCGCCTACAACGGGGAGGTGCCGGTGCGCGCCGCCGTCTTCGTCAACGGCAACTGGTTCGGGCCGGTCCTCCCCTGGTCCCCCGAGGCCACGGAGCACCTGCTCGACTACTCTACGGCCGCCCTCCCCTACGCCATCGCTGCGCCGGGACGGGTGCTGGTGCTGCACGCCGGCACCGGTGCGGAGGTAGCCCAGGCCCTCACCCGCGGCGCCCGCCGGGTGGTGGCGGTGGAGCCGCAAGGGGCGGTGCCGGAGCTGCTCGGCGAGCACTTCGCCGCGGACCAGGGCCGCCTCTGGAGCCATACGGCCGTAGCGGTCGTACCCCTCGAGCCGCGCACGCAGCTCGCTGGCGATCCCTCCCGCTACGACCTGATCGTCCTTCCCACCGTCGGCGCCTTCGGCGGCACCGCCGGGCTCTACGCCCTGCAGGAGCAGTACCTCTTCACCCGCGAGGCCTTTGCCGAAATGTGGCGGCACCTGAGCGAAGACGGCCTGCTGACCGTCACCGTCTGGATGGATTATCCGCCGCGCGCGCCCCTGCGGCTGGCGGCCACCCTGGCCGAGGCGCTGGAGGCGGCCGGCGCCGGCGACCCGTTGGCCCACCTGACGGCGGTGCGCGGCTGGGGGGCCGTCACCTTCTGCGTCAGCCGATCTCCCCTCACGCCAGCCGACATTGAAGCAGTGCGCACCTTCGGCAAGGAGCTGCTCTTCGACCCTCTTTTGCTGCCTGGCCTCAACCCGGCGGAACGGCAGCGTCACAACAGGCTTCAGGACCCCGGCTTTTTCTCCGACCTGGATCGACTCTTCACCGCGGACCGCGAGCGGCTCTACGCGGCATACGACTTCCGGCTGCGGCCGGCCACCGACGACCGCCCCTTCTTCTCCCAGTTCCTGCGCTGGCAGAGCCTGCCGAATCTGGTCCGGCTCTTCGGCGAGCGGGCCGTTCCCTTTCTGGAGACCGGCTACCTGATCGTCCTGCTGACCTTTATCCAGATGCTGCTGGCCGCCCTGCTCCTGATCCTCCTCCCCCTCTTCCGCCTCGGCTGGAAAAGCGGAAACCGCCTGCCGGTCTTCTTCTACTTCGGCGGCCTGGCGGTCGGCTACATGCTGGTGGAGATCGTCCTCATCCACCGTTTCGTCCTGTATCTGGGGCACCCGGTCTATGCGGCGGCGGCGGCCATCTGCACCCTCCTGGTCTTCTCCGGGGCCGGCAGCTTCCTTTCCTCCCGGCTGCGCCTGACGGTGGCGACCCCGCGTCGGGCCGCCGCCCTGGTCGCTCTCCTGCTGCTGATCTATACCCTGCTGCTGCCGCCGCTGCTGCATCACACCATCGCCCTTCCCCTCGGCTGGAAGCTCCTACTCACCCTGCTGGCGCTGGCGCCGCCGGCCTTCGCCATGGGCTTCCCTTTCCCCCTCGGCCTGCGCCTGCTCGGCCGGCAGCGGGAGGCGGACGTCCCCTGGGCCTGGGGCATCAACGGCTGTCTCTCGGTGCTCAGCACCGCCCTCGCCACCATCATCGCCGTCGAGGCCGGATTCGTCGCCGTGCAGGTCACGGCCGCGGCGGCCTACGCCGTCGCCGCCCTCGCCCGCCTGCGTGTCTGAGGAGAAAATTCTTTTGCCATCCCAGGAAAGCGCTGTAAAATACAGGCCGCCCACCCGTCCCTTCAGGAGGAACATCCATGGATACCTACTACGACCCGCAGGACCTCGCCAAATTCTCCGAAATCGGCAAGGAAGCTCCCGAACTGGCGAAGAAATTCTTCGATTATTACGGCGCCGTCTTTGCCGAGGGGGAGCTTACCGAGCGCGAAAAGGCTTTGATCGCCCTGGCGGTGGCGCACACCGTCCAGTGTCCCTACTGCATCGATGCCTACACCCGGGCCTGCCTGGAGAAGGGGTCGAACGCGGCGGAGATGACCGAGGCCCTGCACGTGGTGACCGCCATCCGCGGCGGCGCCTCCCTGGTCCACGGCATGCAGATGCGCAAGATCGTCGAAAAACTGTCGATGTAATGATCTTTCCGGAAAGAGCTCGATGAACCCAATCCAACCCGGCGACCACGAACCGAAAACGACCCGGAACGAAACCACCACCGTCGAACCGTTCCGCCAGGCGCTTGAGCGTCACGGACTGCAACTGCAGCGCGCCCACACCCATACCCTGCAGGTGAACGTCGGCCTGCTCTGCGACCTCGCCTGCCGCCACTGCCATCTGGAGGCCGGGCCCGGCCGGCCGGAGGTGATGAGCCGGGCTACCATGGACGCCGTGATCGCCTTTGCCGGCCGCTGCCGCTTCCAGCTCATCGACATTACCGGTGGTGCCCCCGAACTGGTGCCGCATATCGGCTATCTGATTGAACAACTGGCGCCGCTGACACCGAAGCTTCTTTTGCGCTCCAATCTTACCGCCCTGGCGGCCGACTCGCGGGATGACCTGCTCAATATCTGCCGCGCCCACCGGGTGGCGATCGTCGCCTCATTTCCTTCCACCAGTGCCTCTCAGACCGATGCCCAGCGTGGCAAAGGAGTGGGAGAGCGCAGCATCGCCATGCTGCAGAGGCTCAACACCCTCGGCTGGGGCCGCGAGGGGAGCGGTCTGGAGTTGAACCTGGTCGCCAATCCGACGGGCGCTTTCCTGCCGGCGGCGCAGGGCGAAACGGAGGCCAGGTTCAAACGCGACGCTGAGCGCAAATGGGGGATCGTCTTCAATCGTCTCTTCACCTTCGCCAACGCCCCCCTCGGCCGCTTCCGCACCTGGCTGGAAGCCTCGGGCAACTATGAAGGCTACATGCTGAAGCTCGCCAGGAGCTTCAACCCCTGCACCGTCGAGGGGCTGATGTGCCGCAGCCTGGTCTCCGTCTCCTGGGACGGCATCCTGCACGACTGCGACTTCAACATCGCTGCCGGCCTCCCCTTCGGCGGCTCCCCGGTCCATGTCTCCGCCCTGAACGCCCGCCCCGAGGCCGGCACGCCGATCGCCACCGGCGACCACTGCTACGCCTGCACCGCCGGCTCCGGCTTCACCTGAGGGGGCGAGATCGCGACCTAGTTCAGGTCGCCTGGAAGAAGAAAAAGCCGCTCACCTGAAAAGGTGGCGGCTTTTTCGTTTGCCGGTTGAAGCGGGACTTTCAGTCTCCCTCCGCGGGAGAAGACGGCGCCGGCCCGAGCAGTTCCGAAACCGTGACCAGTTCGAAACCCCGGCCGCGCAGGAAGGCGATCATCTGCGGCAGGGCCTCGGCGGTGTGCCAGCCCCGGCCGTTGGCGTGCATGATGATGATTGAGCCGTTGCGGGCGCCCCGCTGCACCTCCTTGAGGATGGCGGCGGCATCCATCCCCGGGTCGGGGTCGCCGGTGACGACGTCCCACTGGATGATTCGCACTCCCCGGACGGTAGCGGCCTGCAGGGTCGCCGGGGTATGGGTGCCGAAGGGGAGGCGGAAGAGCCGGCTGCTCCGACCGGCAACGCGGATCAGCTCCGCCTCGGTCCGATCGATCTCGACGGCGATCTCCCCGGCGGAGAGACGGCGCAGGTCGGGGTGCCCCCAGGAGTGATTGCCCAGCTCGAAGCGCGGGTTGGCCGCCAGCCGGCGCGCCTCCTCCGGGTGGCTGCGCAGCCAGTCGCCGCCAGCGAAAAAGGT
>DASPGW010000006.1 GCA_035620395.1 Desulfuromonadales bacterium
GGAGACCGCCGGCGCCGGCTCACGGAAGTGGCGGTTGAAGGTGCTGCGGTAGTAGGAGGCGCACCCCTGCGAGCCGTGGACGAAGGGGAGGCTCCCCTCGAAGCCGTGGGCGGCGAGCTCGGCGCCCAGCGGCTGGCAGGCGTGGGCCGGGTTGATGACCAGCGCCTGGCGGGCGAAGTTCTTCTCCTTGTACTCTTCGGTATTGATCCATGCCGCGACCCGCTTGATCTCCGACTCGGGGGTCTCGGTGACGGGCTTGACTTCTAATCCGAGATTGTTGGCCATACTATTCTCCTCATCCGGCCGGAGACTCATCCGTCACACGGCACGGGGTCATTGTTCTTTGTAGGGGCAACCCCCTGTGGTTGCCCTAGGTTCGGGCGGCCACTGGGGGCCGCCCCTGCATCATCAGAAAGGCGCCTTGACCAGCTTCCACGTCGGGCTGTTCACCGCCATGTCGATGTCGCGGGCGAAGGTCGGGAATCCCTTGTAGCCGTGGTACGGACCGGAGTAGTCCCAGCTGTGCATCTGCCGGAAGGGGATCCCCATCTTCTGGAAGAGGTACTTCTCCTTGATCCCGCTGCCGATCAGGTCGGGCTTCAGGGCGTCGGCGAACTGTTCGAACTCGTACTCGGAGACGTCGTCGTAGATGACGGTGGCGTCGGGCATCTCCGGGGAGGTGCGGTCGTAGTCGTCCGAGTGGGCGAACTCGTAGCCGCTGCCGACCACCACCATCCCCAGGTCCTCGTAGGCGTTGACCGTGTGGCGGGGACGCAGGCCGCCGACGTAGAGCATCACCTTCTTCGCGTCGAGGCGCGGCTTGTACTCATCGATCACCGCCTGCATGAGCGGATCGTACTTGGCGATGACCGCCTCCACTTTCGCCTTGATGGTGTCGTCGAAGAGCTCGGCGAGCTTGCGCAGGCTCTCCCGGATCTTGGTCGGGCCGAAGAAGTTCAGCTCGATCCAGGGAATGCCGTACTTCTCCTCCATCACCTTGCACATGTAGTTCATGGAGCGGTAGCAGTGGATGACGTTGAGCTTCACCTGGTGGGTGGCGGCGATCTTCTCCATTTCGCCGTCGCCGGTCCAGACCGCCTTGACGTTGAAGCCGCACTCCTCCAGCAGCGGCTTGGTCGACCAGGCGTCGCCGCCGATGTTGTACTCGCCGATGAGGGCGATGTCGTACGGCCCGATCGGCTCGGGAAACTCGCGCGTCTCGATGATGTAGTCGCGGATGGTGTCGTTGGAGATGTGGTGGCCCAGAGACTGGGAGACGCCGCGGAATCCCTCGCAGTTGCAGGGGATGATCGGGATGTCGAGCTCCTTGGCGGAGGCCTTCGCCACGGCGTTGATGTCGTCGCCGATCAGTCCCACCGGGCACTCGGAGAGGACCGAGATCCCCTTGGCCAGCGGGAAGAGCTCCTTCGCCTCGCGCAGCAGGACCGAGAGCTTCTTGTCGCCGCCGTAGACGATGTCCTTCTCCTGGAAGTCGGAGGTGAACTGCATGGCGAACTGGTCGACGCCGTTGATGCCGCTCATCAGGTTGCGCCGGGTCCCCCAGGAGTACCAGCCGCAGCCGACCGGGCCGTGGGAGACGTGGACCATGTCGCGGATCGGCCCCCAGACCACCCCCTTGGCGCCGGCGTAGGCGCAGCCGCGCGCACTCATGACGCCGGGGATGGTCTTCTTGTTCGACTTGACGCAGGCTTTGCCGGAGAGCTGGTCGTTGGGCGCCAGGTGTGGCGCGCGCTTCTTCTTCCCCTTCTCGGGATAGATTTCCAGGCTCTTGTCGATCATCGCCTGGGTCGATTCCTTCGTAATCCCGGCGACGGTTTTCTTCTCTATTTTCTCAGACATATAGCACTCCATTCTGGATGATCGAAAACTCATTCTGCCCGCCTGCCAACCAAGGCGGACAAGCTCTTTCCGAATCAAGGCGCGCCGGGAAGCTGCGGACGAGGCGTAGCAGCGCTACGTCGAGGGTGCGGCTTCCCGAAGCAACGCCGAGTCGGGAAGAGATCGTCCGCCGCCGTCAGGCGTTCTCCGCTTTGCCGACGATCGTCTCATCCTCGGCTTCCATGATGCCGAATTCCATCAGCAGCTCTTCGAGATCGTCCATCTCCAGTGGGGTGGGAACGACCAGCATCTTGTTGTCGGCGATCTTCTGCGCCAGGGTGCGGTACTCCTCGGCCTGCTTGTGCTCGGGGGAGTACTCGATGACCGTCATGCGGCGCAGCTCGGCGCGCTGCACCTGGTTGTCGCGGGGGACGAAGTGGATCATCTGGGTGCCGAGCTTCTTGGCCAGCGCCTCGATCAGGTCGGCCTCGCGGTCGGTGTTGCGGCTGTTGCAGATCAGGCCGCCCAGTCGCACCTTTCCCGAGGAGGAGTACTTGAGGATCCCCTTGGCGATGTTGTTGGCGGCGTACATGGCCATCATCTCGCCGGAGACGACGATGTAGATCTCCTCGGCCTTGTTCTCGCGGATCGGCATGGCGAAGCCGCCGCAGACGACGTCGCCGAGGACGTCGTAGAAGACGTAGTCGAGGTCTTCGGTATAAGCGCCCTCTTCTTCGCAAAAGTTGATGGCGGTGATGACGCCGCGGCCGGCGCAGCCGACCCCCGGCTCGGGGCCGCCCGACTCGACGCACTTGACGCCGCCGTAGCCGACCTTGAGCACGTCATCCAGTTCCAGGTCCTCGACGGTGCCGAGCTCGCGGACCTTGTCCATGACCGTGGTCTGGGCCTTGGCGTGCAGGATCAGGCGGGTGGAGTCGGCCTTGGGGTCGCAGCCGATGATCATCACCTTCTTGCCGAGGGCGGCCAGGCCGGCCACGGTGTTCTGAGTGGTGGTGGACTTGCCGATGCCGCCTTTGCCGTAGATTGCGATCTGACGAAGTTTCTTCTCTGCCATGACACTCTTCCTTTCTCTGCGTGGTTGTGTTGCCGACGGTCGCTCTGTCTTCCCCCGAGGCGGCATCCCCGTTGATGTGTCCGGGGCAGCCAGAGGTTCCGTCCGTATGCTTGAATAAAAAAACCCCACCCGGACTATCCGGATGGGGCCTCCTCGCCCGTGCGGCGCCGCCATGGCACCGCAAACTGTTGGGAAAAACCAACTCTGGAAATATATAAAGCCCGCCGGTTGAACCGTGCGGGCTTCGTTGCCATTCAGCACAGGCACCTCGTCGTGCCTTCCTGCCGTTGCCCTTCCATAAAGCACGGGCCGTGCCAAAAACAGTAATTGCGACGCGAACCTCATGAATTCGAGGGATTGCGACGTTTTTCGCGAAACGTCCTGGCAACGGAGGCGTCCGATGCTTGCACACTTCTTCAGCAGGCACTGGCCAGGCGGTGGGCAAAGATGAGGCAGAAAAAACGTGGAAACTCGTGCCCCCTCCGCCGCAGCCGGCAAAAACCTTTTGCCGGAGCAGGACGTTCGCTATGCCCAGATATGTGATCAATCCACAGGATGCCCACTTTCGCTCATTTAATAATTTTCAATAACCAGAGAAATACTGCATACACTTCACACCGGCCCGCAAAACATCACAAAAACGCACAACATACTGTTTTTACTTATTTTCGTCAGGCCGCCAAAGATTCGGCAAAACGCTACTTGTTTTGCTGTTTCGGACGTTTAGCTCGCCTCCCCCGGGGTATCTCCGCAGACTTGTCCACAGAGGTTGTGGATAAGGGCCGAAGGAGCCCGTTTCTGCGTGGAAACCAACGGCAAATCCGGGTCGGGGCCTGGTCGGTCGTCATTTCCGAAAGAGAAAGCCGCCCTGCCGTTGCGACGGAAGGGCGGCTTGTTGGCTGAAAATTCGCGTCGCCGCGGCCGACTACCTTCTTCCGAGCAATTCCTGCATCGTCGCGACCAGGCAGTCGAAGACCTCCTCGCGGCTCGCGATGAAGCGAGGCACCTCGTTGTTGAGCAGTTCCTCGATCCGGTGCAGCACAGCGCCGTCGTTGCTGCCGAGTGCGTCCATCACCGCCTCGAACATCGGGATGATCTCGTAGAGGTCGTCCCGATCGAAAGGGTGCGGGTCGGGCTTGCCGCTGAATTTCGGCAGCTCCCGCGTCGCCTTCTTGCGCGGGTAGCGGTACTGCAGGTCGGACGGCTTGATCTGAATGCCCATGACCGTTTCTTCTCCTTCCCTGCCTGCATCTTGAGCAGACCTAACCGCACGACGCGCAGCCGCCCTTTTTCGCCGCGCAGCCGCTGCGGCAGACGACCGGCGCCGTCTCCCCGCCGCTTCGGGCCAGAAAGGCGGCGAGACTCGCCGCGCCGACGTACCATTTGCCGTCGAGCTCCTGAGCTTCGAGGAGCTTGCGCTTGATGTGCATCATGACGCTGAGAACGGTCGTTTGCATTGCCTTGGCCGCCTCTTCGACCGCCACCATTTCTTCACCCTTCGTCTCTTGGGCCATCGCTTTTGCGTCTCCTTTACCGCTGACTGAAAAGCCCGCCGGAGATCACTCCTGACGGGCCTCGTTGCACGCCTGCGGAGCACAGCGTCGTGCTCCATTCCTGGTTGTTCTCTTCAGCGAAAAGCATAAACCGGGCCAAGGAGTCCGCCGCTCGCCCCATTTCTTCGGGTACGATCCTTCCACCTGCGGCGCAGCACTGCGTCGGGCTTTGTTCGTTGAGGTGGTGTTTTGTCGCAATCCATCCTTGACAGCGACGCCCAGACGCCTAAGATGGAGAAAATTTTGCGGAGCCGCCGGTGGAACGAATACTCGCCATAGAAGACAGCAGGGTCGTGCAGGCCCAGCTTCAGGACATTCTGCAGGAGCGCTACCGGCTGGCCATTGCCGGCGACGGTCCGGCGGGGATCGCCGCCGCCCTGCATGAGCCGCCCGACCTGATCCTGCTCGACATCTACCTGCCGGGGATGGACGGCTACGCCGTCTGCCGGGCTCTCAAGGGGGACGCGCGGACGCGCGAGGTGCCGATCGTCTTCATCACCTCCCTCGGCTCGGACGAAGAGAAGGTCCGGGGGTTCGAGGCGGGAGCCGACGACTACATCGTCAAGCCCTTCTATGCCGGGGAGCTGCTGGCGCGGGTCGGGCTCCACCTCGCCTCGCGGCGGGAGAGGCGGCTGGCGCTGGAGGTGGAGCGCCTGAAGCTGCTGCGGGAGATGGCCGTCGCCCTCAGCCACGAGATCAACAATCCCCTCACCGCCATCCTCGGCCGCCTGCACCTGGCGGAGCGGGCGCTGGGGGAGAGCGACGGCGCGGTCCGGGAGCAGTTGACGGAGGTCCGGGCGGAGTTGGAGAAGATCCGGCAGATCGTCGACCGGCTCGCCAGCGCCTCCCGGGATGCCAGGACGGGGTATCTGCTCGGGGAGGAGATGATCGACCTGCACGGGATCTGAGCCGCCGCCACGGCGGCGGCCAGAGGCCCATAGTTTGGCCAGGGCTCGCCCGGGAGACATGCACGGCGAGGTCCATCTCACCCCAACTCCCGCTCCAGCGGCTCCTTGATCAGCCGATGCTTGAGGCGCTGGATGAGCCACCAGGTCCCGACCACCACGAAGGGGACCAGCAGGGCCAGAACAACCCCCTTGTTAAGCTTCCACGCCTCCAGCGGCAGCCCATTCAGCATGTAGCCGAGCAATCCCACCAGGTAGTAGCTGATCGCCGCCACCGAGAGCCCCTCGACGGTCTCCTGCAGCCGGAACTGCAGGCGCCCCCGCCGGTTCATGGCCGCCAGCAGGCTGCGGTTCTGCTCCTGCAGGGTCAGGTTGACCCGCGTCCGCATCAGGTCGCCGGCCCGCTCGATGCGCCGGGAGAGGTCCTCCATCCAGGTTTGCACCGACTGACAGGTGCGCAAACCGGGGGTGAGCCGGCGGGTCATGAACTCGGTCACGGTCAGGTACCCCTCCACCGGCTCTTCGTGAATGTTCTGCAGCCGGGTGATCACCAGGTCGTGATAGGCGCTGGTGGCGCCGAAGCGGTAGTTGGTCTCGGCACGCCAGGTTTCGAGCCTGGCCGAGAGCAGGGAGAGTCGTTCGAGCAGGGCGCGTTTGCTCTCGGTCTCTTCACCCTCCTCGAGACTGCAGAGTTGGCCGAGCATTTCCGCCAGTTCCTGGTCCATCCCGGTCAACTCCGGAGCGATGCGTTTGGCCAGGGGGAGGGAAAGCTGGGCGAGGAGACGGTAGGTCTCGATCTCGATGACGCGCTGGACCAGCCGCCCCGTCTGGTAGTCCGAAAGCCCCCGGTTCTGGATCAGGAAACGGCCGAAGCCGTCACTGTGCAGTTTGAAGGCGGTACACAAAAAGGCCTGGCCGTTCCTGGGCTGGCTGGCGATGAGCCGCTGTCCTTCGAAGCAGCGGGCCAGAGACGCCGGCTCCACGTCCAGCGCGCCGCCATCGACGAGCAGGTGAAATGCCGCCACGGCCTGGCCGGGCAGGGAGGCCATCCAGTCCCCCGGGAGCAGTTCGCTGACCGGATGCTCGAAGGGTTCGCCTTCGGGCGCGTGCGGACGCAGAAAGGTCATGGAAAAGAATTCCATGTGCCGCTCCCAGCGGACGGTGAACTCGCCGAAGTCCTGCTGATAAAAGGGCGCGTCCGGAGCCGGCGGGTTGACGCTGTAGCGGCGGCAGAGATCGCCCAGCAGAGCGAAGGCCGTGTCCAGCTCCTGGGGTTGGGCCTTGAAGGCGAGGTGGGAAATCTGCTGCGGTGTGGAGACCATATGGAAGGGCCGGGCATGCAGTTCGTCGTAAAGCGAGTCGCGCAACGGATGGGTGGAGAAGGGGAGGCAGAAATAGTCGGGCATGTAAGGTTTTCCTTTTCTGGCGGGCTGATTTTACCTGCGCCAGGCGGCAGACAAGGGGTGCGCGAACCGGGGGCCGTGTCGCAATTGCACGTTTGCCAACTTCCGGCTTGACAGGGAAATTCGGAGGCCTATAATTAGGACCGATTTAGTCTTCTATCGGACATATCCAGGGCGTTTCTCACCGCCCGAACCAGGGAGGTTGGGGTCATGTCGTTTCACTGGACGGAAAGTCTCGCGGTCGGGCACCGCACCATCGACGATCAGCACCGGGAGTTGATCGACCGTTTCCGTGATCTGCTGCTGGCTTGCAAGGCAGGGAAGGGGAAGGAAAAGGTGGTCGAGCTCTTCGGTTTTCTCGACGCCTACGTCGTCTCCCACTTCCGAGCCGAGGAACAACTGATGGCCGCTCACGGCTATCCCGGCCTGCTCGAGCACAAGAGCCAGCATGCCTGGCTGGTGGGAAAGCTCGCCGACCTGCACAATACCTTGCTCGCCGACGGCCCTTCGTTTCACCTGGTGGTCGAGGCCAATCAGACCCTGCTCAACTGGATCGTCGAGCATATCCGCAGCACCGATGTCCGCTTCGGGAAATATCTGCAGGGACGGAACTGAGTGTTGTTCGGCTGACTCTTCTATTCGAAGCCGGCTACTTTTCCCGCCTTCGACACGCATGGAGCGAGGTCGCGGCCGCCTCTGCCGCGGCCGGCTGCAGCCGCGGCGGGGCCGCAAAGCACGCGGTCCGCCCTTTCTTTTCCCCATCCTGCCGGTTGTCGCCGGACCGCAGTGCCGCCAGTTCAGCCTTTAATCGTCGCACGCCCAGGACAAAGCTCTCCAGCCGTGCCTCCACCACCTGCGGGAAGGCATTGCCATCAGTCTCGATGGCCAGAAACGGCAGGGGGAGGTTAGCCCCTTCGGCCCCCCAGAACTCGCCGTTGTGCGGCGAGAAGTTCGGCTTCTCCGCCGCCAGGCGGCCGCCGAGGATCGCCTCGGCGATGCGATTTGGCATGCAGCCGAAGGGGCCGATGCTGATCACACCGTGCGTCACGTCGCCCAACTCGACCAGGGTGCTGGCGACGGTCAACGTCGCCTCGGTCACCAGCGAGGGGTCGATCAGCCGGCTGCTGCCGGGGACCAGGGCGTGCATGTCGGACCGGTGCGGTTCATAGAAACCGGAGAGGGAGAAGCACTTCTGGATCGCCGTCTCGTCCCGCTCCTTGAAGACTCGCTGCAAGCGCGTCGTCAGGCGGTCGGCCAGGCCGGTCCGGCTGGTGAGACCTCGGGTCACACAGTAGTCGCTGTAGTGGAGCCATTCGGTGACCGGCGCGGTGTGTACCACAATCCCCTGCGCCGCCAGTCGCTCAACGAGGTGCTGCCGGGAGAAGTCATCGTTGCGAACGTAGATTTCGCCGACGATGGTGACCTTCGGCGCATCATCCAGCGTGCCCTTCCTTGCAACCCCCGCCAGTTTGCCCATTTCCTCGGCCAGCACCGCCAGCAGCCGCTCCCGGCTGTCTCTCGCCAGGCTCGCGAAGATTCTCTCCCTGGCCGTCTGCAGCAGGCTCAGCGCCCCCTGCGGGTCCACCGCCAGGGCAAGCATGGTGGCTTGCACGTCGTCCAGCCCGTCGGCGATACAGAGCGCCTGCCAGGCCCGGCGGGTGAAAGTGGTCGAGATGCCGGCATACCCGTTCTCGCAACTCAGCGAGAGCATGGCGACATTGTCAAGACGGTTTTTGCGTACGTAACTGTCGAAAAACGGGCGGTATTGGCCGAGCCGGCAGGGGCCGTCGGAATTGACCATGAAATAGACCAGGACCTCGTCCGGTCGATGCACCTCCCGCAGATATTTCCGCAGGGTGCCGGCGGTGAGCAGCAGGGGCAGGCATTCCTTGCAGGTGGCGACCCCCTTGCCGAGGCGCAACTCCTCCCGGCCGGGGGGCTCGGCGGCGACAGCGTTGATGCCGGCATAGCGAAATGCCGCCGCGACGCCCCGGGAACTGGCGTCTCCCATGGATGGGACCAGCAGGCGCACCTTCGGGTCGGTGAGCGGCAGGCGCCGGCCGTTGCCGGTTTCAACCCAGGGGCGCCCCCCCCTGACGGTTACCCGGGCGGGGGTAAAGCCGGCCGGAGCGACTTCCTCCCGGGCCAGCTGCCGGTAGCCGGCGACCACGTCGAGAAAGGCCTCGATCCGGGTGTCGATGCCGGCATCGGCCGTATGGGCGTCGAGTTCGAGCATCAGGGAGGGTTTCTCACCCATCAGGTCGCGGAAATGGCCGACGAGAAAGGAGTCCGGTCCGCAGCTGAAGTTGGTGACGTAGACGCCGAACAGGTTCGGCTGTCGGCGTACCTGCTCGGCGGTCCGCAGGATATCCCGCCCCGAGGTCCAGAACATCCAGCGCAGCGCCCCCTCTTCCGCCTCGCCGGCGGGCAGGAAATCGTGAGGGATGATCCGGTAGCCGCGGCTGGCGAACTTGTGCGGAATTCCCATGTTCCCCTGCCGGCTGAAGGCGTTGTAGGCGCGGCCGAAGAGGACGATGCCGGTCTCTTCCGGAGTCAGGCTCTCCAGATAGCGGCGGCCGATCTCCTGCATTTCCCGGCGCATGGCGGCCAGGGCCTGCCACCCCGTCTCGAAGGCGCGGATCGCCTCCCGGCGGGCGAAGCCGAGCTGTCGGCCAATCCTGACAAAGGCCTGCCGCAGCGCGGGCTGGTCCTGGAAATCGAGCACCGCCGTCAGCAGCTTCGGCGCCAGGTCCCGGTGGAAGGTGGCCTTGAGATAATAGGGCTCGCCCTGGACGAAGGGGCAGGTGCAGTTGGGCTGGTTACCGCCGGCCGGCGCGAGGGCGGCATTTTTCACATGCGGCAGGAAGATATGATCGACCTCCTGCTGCAGCAGGCTGCCGAGCAGCCCGTGGCTGAGCAGGGCCGGGTAGCAGAACGCGGCGCCGGCCGCCTCCATGCCGGCCGGGTCGGGCTCCTCCACCCGCACGACCCGCAGGCCGAGTGCGGTGAAGAAGTGGGCATAAAGGGGATAGAGGGTGTGGGTGAGCAGGGACGGCAGCAGCCCGATCGACCGTCCCCCTTCGCCGGCGGGCGCAGGCGCGTAGCGGTCGAAGACCAGGCGCTCGCGCAGCGAGACCAGGTCCTCCCCGCCGATCTCGGCTCCGCCGGTTCGCCGCAGGTTGTAATAGCGGTCGCAGGCACCCCCGAAGGGGTAGGTGCGGCCGTCGATGACGATCCTGGCGATGCTGCACTTGCGGTCACAGCTGCCGGCGTCGCCCCGGCAGACGAAGGGGTCGCGATACTCGACCTGCCGTGCGGCCAACTGCGCCAGGTCGAAACTCTGCCTTTCCAGCAGGCCGCTTTCAAGCCGGCGCTGCACCTCCAGCGCCGCGCCGAAGGCGCCCATCAGTCCCGGCTCCGGCGGCACGACGATCTGCTGGCCGCAGAGCTCGGCCATGGCCGCCGGTACCGCCCGGTTGTAGCAGACGCCCCCCTGCATGAAGATCTTTTTCCCCACCGGCCGGTTTCCCTTGACCCGGTTGAGGTAGTTCTGGCAGACCGAGTAGACCAGCCCGGCGGCGATCTCCTCCCGGCCGACCCCTTCCTGCACCGCCGTCTTGATGTCGCTGCTGATGAAGGCGGCGCACTGGTCGCTGAAATTCGGTGCCGTTTCGGCTCGCAGGGCGATGCCGGCGATCTCCTCGGTGCCGATGCCGAGCGACTCCCGGCAGGCTTCCTCGAGAAACGAGCCGGTCCCGGCGCTGCACGCCTCGTTCATGGCATAGTCGCTGGGGACCCGGTTGGTGATCCAGGTGTACTTGGCGTCCTGACCGCCGATTTCGAAGATGGTTTCGACCGCCGGGTCGAAATGAACCGCCGCCGCGGCGTGGGCGACGATCTCGTTGACTACCCCGCCGGTCAGGGCGTGCAGCCCGGCGATCTGCCGACCACTGCCGGTAACGCCCAGGCCGACGATGACGGGTTTATGGCCGGCGGGCACCTGGGCGAGCAGCTGCCGGTAGCACTCGCGGCTCGCCCCGACCGGGTCGCCATCGGTGCGCAGGTAGGTGCCGGCGACGATCGCCTGGTTGTCGGTGCGGACCAGAACCGCCTTAGTGGTGGTGCTGCCCACGTCGAGACCGACCAGGTAGTCGCCCCGGTAAAATTCCCCCCTCGGCGCCGCCTTGAACGAAACCCGGTCGAGCCCCCGGTGCAGCTCCGGCAGCAAGCCGAAAGAGCGGTGCGTCGCCGTATAGAGTGTCTTCTCCCCGCTGAGCCGCTCTCCCCGCTGTTCGGCCCAGAGCAGGGCGCCGAGAGCCTCGAAGCCGGGCGCCTCCTGCGGCACATAGATATTCGGGAAGGACTGCCGGACGAAGTCCATGACCACCGGATTACGGCTGACACCGCCGACGATCGCCACCCGGCTGGCCTCCGACTTGTGCAGGAGTTCGACCATTTTGCCGGCCATCATCTGGCAAAGGCCGGCCACTACCGGCCCCTTGGCGACCCCCTTGTTCAGGGCGTGGGTGCAGTCGCTCTTGCAGAAGACCGAGCAGCGGCCGGCCACCGGGTAGGTGGCGGCCGACGCGGCCAGTTCGAGAGCCGCATCGATGCCGAGTCCCATCCGGGTGATCTGCTGCAGAAAGAACTCCCCCGTTCCCGAAGCGCATTTGTTTCCCGTATGAATCGTCTTGATCCGGCCACCGGCATCGAGGACATAGGCGATGAAGGTCTCGCCGCCGGCCGAAAGAATACAGTCGGTTGCCGGATAGCGGTCCCTGACGGAAGCGAAGGCGAGTTCGATGGCCTCCGGCTCGGAAACCGTCGGCACCGCGAGAAATTTCCTGAACTTGCGGCCGGTGATCCCCAGTCGGGCAGAACGGTGCGCCGCCAGGACCTCATCCAGGACACGGGCCACCTTTCCGTCATGCGGCAGACGGGAAAACCGGATTTCCCCGGCGGTGCGCAGCGCCACGCTGACCGTACTGGCACCCAGGCAGATGCCTAATGCATTACTCATCCTCTCCCTCCCCGGGTCGAGTCAGTCATCGGAGCCGGCCCCCGCCGCCCTGTTTCCGGCCAGGTTGGCCGAGCCGACTGCCGCCATGAAAAGGCCGCGTGATCAGGCCTCTGCCGATCACGCGGCTGGTTGCCACTGCAAAGCCCCATTAGTTGTGAACTGGTACCCTATAAAATACTTTCCAATCCACCCCTGTCAAGAGCCGACTGGCGTCGGAAGGTGCCCAGTGGCATATGGGGTAGCTCCGTCAGGCTGCGCCAATAAAAAGGCCGCCCAGCGACGATACGTCGATAAGCGGCATTTTTATTGTCTTTAACGCCATTGAAAACCGGAGCTCAGGTTGCCTTCTACCGGGACATGCCCAGCATCTCCCGGTACTGCTCCCCGATCAGCTCGGCATGGTGATGGGTCGACCTGGCATTGGCCTCGTAGATGGCCCGAATTTCGGGGTCATTGACTCTGGCGGCGATCCGTCTCAACTGCTCCTCCAGCGCCTCTTCCTGGTCGATGGCCAGCTCCAGCGCCTTGCGCTCGTCAAACCCGGACAGGCTCGCCTCCTGCAGGGCCTTCCACCATTTCGAATCGGTATCGGGCGGGGAGGCGATGTAATCCTCGAAATAGGGAAGATCCCTTCCCTGGTAGGCGTTGTAGAACATCTGGGCGTGCTGCCGCTCTTCCCGGGCGAGCAGCTCGAAAACCTCGCGCGCCCTGTCGTCGGCCATCTTTTCGGCGCCGAACCGATAGAAATCCATGGCGGCCTTTTCGGTCTGGATTGCCTCTTTGAGGGCGGCCTGTACCTCCAGCTTGTCGCTCATCTGCTATCCTCCGGGAAAGATAAATAAAGACTCATTCTATCGCATTTCAGAAGCGGCAAGTCAATCCATTTTCCGCTGCGGTCCCCGGCCGAAATTGTCCGGCGTGCTAATCCGCCTCCGGTTCCTGCAGTGCTTGCCGGTAGATCCGGGCGTCGCTTTCCGAAAAACAGACGAAGAAGACCTTGCGCAGCGACGACGCTTTCACCAGAAACGCCCGGACCTCGTGCAGGGCGATGCGGCAGGCCCGGTCGATGGGAAAGCGGTAGACGCCGGTGCTGATCGAGGGGAAGGCGATCGTTTCGATCCCGTATTCCGCCGCCAGGCGAAGGCTGTTGCGGTAGCAACTGGACAGCAGTTCCTTCTCGCCCCGGTCGCCGCCATGCCAGACCGGACCGACGGTATGAATGACGTATTTCGCCGGCAGGTCATACCCCCGGGTGATCCTCGCCTCGCCGGTCGGACAGCCACCGTGGCCGCGGCACTCCGCAAGCAGTTGCGGCCCGGCCGCCCGGTGAATCGCCCCGTCGACGCCCCCGCCGCCGAGCAGTGAGCTGTTGGCGGCGTTGACGATGGCGTCGACCGCCATTTTGGTGATATCCCCCTGGACGATCTCCATCCTTGCTTCGTTCATCTCGACCTCCGCACTTTTTCTCGGACAGGTTTGCTGTGAAGGAGTATAGCAGCTTTTCATGCTCGTCCCGCTGGTGGTGCCGAACGGAAAATTCTGGTAAGCTTTACGCCAACTCGACCGCCAGCCAACGGATCGCCATGCAGATCGTTTTCGTCTTTCCTCCCTTCTACCATCCGTCGATGTACAACCTGCCGCCGCTCGGGCTGCTCAACCTGGCGGCGACGTTGCGGGATTCACCGCACCGGCCGGTCATCCTCGATTTCGTCCTCGCCCTGCGCGAAGGCTCCCTGCAGGCCGGACCTGCCCTTTACGACGACTGCGCCCGACGGATCGCCGCCGAGGCGCCCGACGTGGTCGCTTTCTCCGCCCAGTGCACCACCTACCCGCCGACCATCGCCATCGCCCGCCGGGTCCGCGAGCTGGCGCCGGCGGCGCGGATCGTCATCGGCGGCCACAACGCTTCCTTTGTCGACACGGCCACCCTCGAACGCTACCCCTGGGTCGACGCCGTCATCCGCGGCGAGGGGGAGATCACCTTCGGCGACCTGGTGAGCGCCTGGGCCGGCGGCGGCGATGCCGGACGGGTGGACGGGGTCACCTGGCGCGGTCCGGCCGGCATCGTGCGCAACCCGGAGCGGGAACTGATCGTCGACCTCGACACCCTGCCGCTTCCCGACTACGGCCTGCTGCCGCCGCTCGAAGCCTATCGGGACGCCTGCGGCCTGCCGCGCAGCATCGCCATCCTCGAGGTCGGCCGCGGCTGCCCGCACCGCTGCGCCTACTGCTCCGAGTCGAGCTTTTGGCGGCGGCGCACCCGCACCTTCTCCATCGACCGCCTGGCGCGCGAAATGCGCCAGCTGCGCGACGGACAGGGTGCCGAATGTTTTCTGCTCGCCTACGACCAGTTCACCGCCGACCGCCGTTTCGTCGAGAGCTTCTGCACCCGCCTGCTCGACGAGGGGCTGCAAAGCACTCCCTGGTACTGCATCTCGCGGCTCGATACGGTGGATGCGGCCCTGCTCAAGCTGATGCGCCAGGCGGGCTGCGAATCGATGTGTTACGGTATCGATTCGGGCTCGCCGCGCACCCTCGCCTTCATCCGCAAACAGATCGACCCCGCCATCCTGCTCGAGCGAGTGCGCACGACCACCGCCCAGGGGATGGTGCCGACCCTGAGTTTCGTCATCGGCTTTCCCGAGGAGCATCGCGAGGATATCGAGGCGACCCTGGAGCTGGCCCTGCGCGGCGCCGCCACGGGGAACATCAACCCGCTGCTGCAGATGCCGACAGTGCTGCCGGGAACTGAGCTGCACCAGCGCTATGCCAAAAGACTGGTGCGGGAGGTCGACACCTACTTCGCCCTCGGCATCGAGTTCGCAGGCAACCGGCGGCTGGACGAGGACGAGGCGCGGATAGACGCCGACCCGCAGCTCTACAGCAGCTTCTACAACCTCCCCTGTCCCGCTCTCCCCCTGGCGGAGCTCGACCGTCTGGCCCGCTTCTTTCCGCTGCTCGTCCAGTTCTACCCCCGCTCCTGCCTGCTCCTCGCCCGGGCTCTCGGCCGTTCCTTCGCCGGGCTGTTCGCCGATTTTTTCGCCTTTGTCCAGGGCCGCGAGCCGCGCCTCGAGGCGATCCTGAACGCCGCCGATTGCTACCGGCACTTCGCCCCCTTTGCCGAAGAGCAGCTTGGATGCGCCCGGCCCGCAGCCTGGCCGCACCTCCCCGATCTGATCGCCTACGAGACGCACTCCCTGGAGGCCGCCCGATTTGCCAACCGGGAAATTCCGGGTAATATGAACATCTATAATCCGGACGGCTGGCAACCTGCCGTCAGCCGCAACGTGCTGGTGGCCGGCTTCCACTACGACCTGCCGGCCATCCTCGCCGATCTCGCGGCGGGCGACATCCGCGAACGCTACCCCGAGGCGCCTTGCTGGCTGGTCTTCCGCCAGCAGGGGAGCGAACTGGAAGTGACCGCAATCAACGACTTTGGCCGGGACCTGCTGGAACTCTGCGACGGCTCACTGACTACCCGGCAGATTGCCGAACGGCTGCGTCTTTCCTACGGGGCAACGACCGACCCCGCCGAGTTCGACAACCACTGTCGGCAAGCACTGCAGCAACTGGCCGATCTGCGGCTCGTTGCTGCCGAGGACATCCATGAGTCAAACGAAGGGAGGTGATTTCATGCTGGAAGTTAAAAAAGTTGAGAAAAAGGTGACGGCAGCTGCCAGCTGCCACGCCCCGTCGTGCCACGCCCCGTCCTGTCATGCCCCGGCGTGCCACGCGCCTTCCTGCCATGCCCCGGCCTGCCACGGCCCCGCCTGAGTACGGAATGGTCTTTGAAGACGCTGAGCGGGGCGCCCTGACGGGTTCCCCGCTCTTTTTTACCGATTTGACCTTATGGACTCCAAGCTTCTCGATCTCCTCATCTGTCCCGCCTGCCTGCCGGCCGAAAAGCCGTTGCGGCCGGCCGCGCTGACGCAAGCCGGCGGCGAGGTGCTGGCGGGGCGCCTCGAATGCCCCGCCTGCAACCGCCACTATCCGATCGAAAAGGGGGTGGCGATCCTGCTGCCCGAACCGATGACGGCGGATCAGCGGGCAACCGACCGCTACGAGTCGCCGGCCGCTGTCGCCTCCTACCTCTGGAGCCATTTCGGCGATCTGCTCGGCGACCCTGAAGCGACCGACGCCTACGCGCGCTGGGCCGCCCTCGTCGCCGGCGTCAGGGGGACGGCCCTCGATGCCGGCTGCGCCGTCGGCCGGCTGACCTTCGAGCTGGGCCGGCACTGTGAACTGGCGGTCGGCGTCGACCGCTCCCTCGCCTTCATCCGCATCGCCCGCCGGCTGAAGGAGGAGGGGAGGTTCGCCTTCCGGCTGCCTCTCGAAGGTCGCCTCAGTGAACGGAAAACCGTCGTTGTTCCCGCCGACTGGCCGCGGGAGCGCTGCGAATTCCTGGTCGCCGACGCCCAGGCGCTGCCTTTCCCGCGCGGGATATTCCAGGGCGGCTGTTCCCTCAATCTGGTCGACAAGCTCCCGCGGCCGCGCCGCCATCTGGAAGAATTGAACCGGATAGCGTTCCCCGCCGGAGCCCGGCTCCTCTTCGCCGACCCTTTTTCCTGGTCGGCCGCCGCCGCCCCCGCCGCAGAGTGGTTGGGGGGGACGACCCGAGGGCCCTTCGCCGGCAGCGGCCGGGAAAACGTCCACCGGTTCCTCGAGACGGTCCTTTCGCCCCCCTGGCGGGTGACAAGGGCCGATGCGGTCTGGTGGAAGCTGCGCAGTCACCGCAACCATTTCGAACTGATTCGCAGCCTTACGCTGCTGGCCGAACGCTGAGATGATGGACGTCTCCCACTCCGTCATCGACGGCCACGTCGACCTCGTCTACGCGATGCAGCGCAGCGCCGCCGAGACCCCCTTCGCCGACCTTGCTGCGGGACCGATCACGCCGCAGACGCTGGCGCGGGGTGGCGTCCGCCTGCTGGTCGGCGCCCTCTACTGCGCCGACGTGCACAACGGAGCGGGATCGGCGGCAGCCCATCTCCGGCAGCTCATGGCCTTCGCCGACCGGCAGTTGACCGGGCTCGTGCCGGTTCGGACGGCGACGGCACTGGAAGCGTGCTGCCGGGGCGAGACTGGTCCGGGCATCCTGCCTCTGCTGGAGAACGGCGACGCCCTGGCCGACGGCGGACTCGACGTATATGAAGCCTGGGGCCTGCGGGTGGTCGGCCTAACCCATGCCGGCGCCAACCGCCTCGCCGACGGCAACGCCGTTGTTCGGCCCGGAGGCCTGCGCCCGGCGGGCCGGCAACTGGTCGCGGAGTTGACGCAGCGGGGCTGGGCCATCGATGTGGCGCATCTGGCCGAGCCCGGTTTCCGGGAGCTGCTCGACCGTTTCCCCGGCCCGCTACTCTGCTCGCACACCGGCCTGCGCCGTTTCTGCGACCGGCCGCGCAATCTCGACGAGGGGCAGATCGCCGCGCTCCTGGAACGGAAGGGAGTGCTCGGCCTCACCTTTGCTCCCGAGATGCTCGTCCCGGCTGGAGGCGCCGACATCGAAGAGGTCTTTCGGCAGCTCGACTGGCTCGTGCAGCGCTGCGGCGATGGGGGCGTGGCGCTGGGCTCGGACCTGGGCGGATTCGACGGGGAATGCACGGGTCTGGAGGACCACGGCCGGCTCGGTCGCCTGGTCCGGCGTTTGGAGCGGGCGGGCTATCCGGAGGCGTCTGTGGCGAGAATCCTGGGGGGGAACTGGCGGCGGTTCTATGGCAGGTTGCTGGCCGCTCAAAGCTGATTAAAGTTTCTTTTGCCCGTTGCCCCCTGCTGCAAAAAATATTTTGTAAGGGCAAACCGCTGGATTTTTTACTCTGCCTGGGTGAGAATCCGGGGAAAACCCCAGCTGCTGCACGTAAGGGGAAAGTCCTGAGTTGGTAATGCCAGTCGCCTTCGAGAGGTAGCCCATTCATGCCCATGGATACCCATACCGTTCTGTTCGCCTTCGGGCTGACCCTGTTGGCTGGCCTGGCCACCGGCATAGGCAGTGCTCTGGCTTTTTTTACCCGTACCACCAATACCCGATTTTTATCTCTGGCCCTCGGCTTTTCGGCTGGGGTGATGATCTATGTTTCTTTTGTCGAGATATTGGTCAAGGCCAGGACGGAGTTGACGGCGGCCCTTGGGAATGGGCCCGGAACATGGGTGGCCGTGGGGGCTTTTTTCGGCGGCATCGCGCTTATCGCCCTCATCGATTGGTTCGTCCCCAAGTATGAGAACCCCCATGAACTCCATTCCATCGAGGAGATGGAGCAGGGGATGGCGAACCTTCCCCAGGACAAATCGCACGATTTTGGCAAGCTGCACCGCATGGGCCTGTTTACCGCTCTGGCCATCGGCATTCACAACTTCCCGGAAGGGCTTGCGACCTTTACTGCGGCCCTGACCGATCCCCATCTCGGCGTCGCCATCGCTACGGCCATCGCCATCCATAATATTCCCGAAGGTATCGCCGTATCCGTCCCCATCTATTTCGCCACCGGCAGCCGCCGGAAAGCATTCAAGTTCTCCTTCCTCTCGGGGGTGGCCGAGCCCATTGGCGCCCTGGTGGGATACCTCATCCTGCTGCCGTTTTTCACGCCCACAATTTTCGGCATTCTGTTCGCCGGCGTAGCCGGTATCATGGTGTTTATCTCCTTCGACGAACTGTTGCCGGCAGCGCAGGAATTCGGTGAACACCACCTGTCAATTATTGGACTCATAGTCGGCATGGCCGTCATGGCCCTCAGCCTTCTGTTATTCCTATGAACAGAATCTGTTGAGTCTGTAGAAAAACCCTGTCCAGTTAATCACCTTTTCTGAACCATATTGCAGCCTCTCGGGTTGACCCAAAAAATTAACGCTCCACTTGCTCCATTTAATGCAGTCAAGGCTGCCGTTTTTCCGATCCGGCGTCCTTTGTTGTCCGTCTCGTTCCCCTCCTGCCTGAACTCGTCATGACGGCCTTGCCGCACCTCTGGTAAAATGTATCTGCGTCAATGTAAGAGTCTGCGTCCCGGAATCGAAAAGGAGGACCCGGCATGAACTTTCTGCTTCAATGGCTGGTTTCCGGTTTGGCCATAATCATTACCGCCTATCTCCTTCCTGGTGTGCGGGTTGCAGGCTTCTTCGCCGCGCTAGTCACCGCTCTCATCCTCGGCCTGATCAACGCCTTCATCAGGCCGGTGTTGATCCTACTCACCCTTCCGCTAAACATCCTCACCCTGGGCTTGTTCACGCTTGTCATCAATGCCCTGCTCATTATGCTGGCCGCCGCCATTGTCCCGGGGTTTTCGGTGCAAGGCTTCTGGTGGGCGCTTCTGTTTGGCCTAGTGCTGGCCGTCATCGGTTATTTTCTCGGCGCCATTGTCAATTAGCCCGAAAGGGGTCGCCTGCCACAAACATTATGGTTCCGCCTTACTTCGCAGGTGAAGTAAGAATCTATCCGCTGCCTAGCCTTTACTCCCAGCCTTTTCTGTGGGGCAGCAAGTTGGACGACCGCGATCCATTGGAGTGCCCATTGTCGGCGAAGACTGGGGCCCTGCCAACAAGGCTGTGAAGTCTGATCCGCAATCCGTCTCTTAAAAATGTCTTGACGGGGAAAGTGCTCATCATGTAGATTGATATCAAATGATTCGATATCTAACTAAGTGTTGGGG
>DASPGW010000007.1 GCA_035620395.1 Desulfuromonadales bacterium
GATCGACTCGACGATTTGCCCGTGCTCCAGGTCGCCGGCAGCACAGACAATAATGTTGCTGCCGCAATAGCGCTCGTGCATGAACGCCAGCAGCGACTCGCGGGAAATATTCCCCACGGTCTCCATCGTACCGATGATCGAGCGACCCAGGGGATGCCCCTCCCAGAACGTCTGACTGAAGAGGTCATGCACCAGGTCGTCGGGGGTATCCTCCAGCATGTGAATCTCCTGGAGGACCACCCGGCGTTCCTTTTCGATCTCGTCGAGATCGAAAATGGAATTGAGCACGATATCGGAGAGAAGGTCGACGGCCAAAGGGAGCTTTCGGGCCAGCACCTTGGCGTAGTAACAGCTGTACTCGCGACTGGTGAAGGCATTGAGCACCCCGCCGACCGAATCGATCTCCTTGGCAATCGCCAGGGCCGAACGGCGCTCCGTCCCCTTGAAGAGCATGTGCTCGATGAAGTGGGAGATGCCGTTCTCCGGTTCCTGCTCGTGCCGGGAACCGTTTTCAACCCAAAAACCGACGGTCACCGAGTGCGCCCCGGCGACCCTTTCGGTAATGACGCGAATGCCGTTGTCGAGTACCGATTTTCGAATCATTCTCTCTGTCCCGCTCTTATCCTTCAGCGGGGAGAGTCTGACCCAGCGCCTCTTTGCGGGAGAGCTTGATCTTACCCTGCTTGTCGATGCCGATGCACTTGACCAACACCTGATCGCCCTCGTTGAGGACATCGGTCACGTTGCGGACCCGCTCCGTATCCAGCTCGGAGACGTGGACCAGACCGTCGGTGCCGGGGAAGATTTCAACGAAGGCACCGAATTCCATGACCTTGCGGACAGTGCCCAGGTAGAGCTTGCCGACCGTCGCTTCCTGGGTCAGGTCGCGAATCATCTTGATCGCCTTCTTGCACGCTTCGCCGTCGGCGGAAGCGATATTGATCTTGCCGTCGTCCTCGATGTCGATGGAGCAACCGGTCGCCTCGATGATGCCCCGGATATTTTTGCCGCCGGAGCCGATGACGGTGCGGACCTGGTCGGACTTGACATAGATGGTGGTGATGCGCGGCGCGTAGGGGGAGAGTTCCGCTCGCGGAGTGGCAATGGCCTCGGCCATTTTACCCATGATGTGGATGCGCCCGGCCCGGGCCTGCTCGAGGGCCTGCTTCATGATCGCCCGGTCAACGCCGGTGATCTTGATGTCCATCTGCAGGGCGGCCACGCCGTCGGCCGTGCCGGTAACCTTGAAGTCCATGTCGCCGAGATGGTCCTCGTCACCTAGAATGTCGGAGAGCACCGCCACGTCGGTCCCTTCCTTGATCAGGCCCATGGCGATCCCGGCCACCGGGGCAGTGATCGGCACCCCGGCATCCATCAGCGACAGGGTGGCGCCGCAGACACTGGCCATCGAGGAGGAACCGTTCGACTCCAGGGTGTCGGAGACGATGCGGATGGTGTAGGGAAAGGCGTCGTGCTTGGGCAGCACCTTGGCGATGGAGCGCTCGGCCAGGTAACCGTGGCCGATCTCCCGGCGCCCGGGAAAGAGGCGCATGCTCGTTTCCCCCACCGAGAAGGGAGGAAAGTTGTAGTGCAGCATGAACTTCTTGAATTCCATCCCCTGGATGTTATCCATGCGCTGCTCGTCCATGGAGGTCCCCAGGGCGACAGCCACCAGGGCCTGGGTTTCACCACGGGTGAACAGGGCGCTGCCGTGGGCGCGGGGAAGGGTCCCGACTTCGCAGGTGACGGGACGGATGGTGGTCATGTCGCGGCCGTCGATGCGCACCTTGTCCTTGATGACCATCTGCCGCAGCACGCGCTTGTTGACGGAGCCGAGGATGGCGGAAATTTCACCGCCGCGCCCCTCGAATTCGGCCTCCAGGGCCTCCTTGACTTCGGCCTTGATCTGATCGATGGCGGCGTAGCGCTCCTGCTTGCTCGGGATTCGGCTCGCCTCGATGAGCCGCTGCTCGGCAAGAGCGACCACTTTCGCTTCGAGTGCGGGATCCGCCTTGGCGACTTCAAACTGCCGCTTGGGTTTGCCGACCAACTCCTGCAGCTTGAGCTGCATGTCGATCAGCGGCTGCAGGGCGTTGTGGCCGAAGAAAATCGCCTCCAGCATGTCGTCTTCGGAGACCAGGTCGGCCTCCCCCTCGACCATCATGACGGCGTCCCGGGAACCGGAAACGACGATCTCCATGTCGCTCTCGGCCATCTGCAGCCGGGTCGGATTGGCGATCAGCCGGCCGTCGACGCGGCCGACGCGGACGGCGGCGATGGGCCCGGCGAAGGGGATGTCCGAAACGACCACGGCCGCCGAGGCAGCCACCATCGCCAGGGTGTCCGGATCGTTGATCAGGTCGGCTGAAACGACGGTCGGCATGATCTGGGTCTCGAAGAGGTATCCCTTGGGAAACAGAGGGCGCATCGGCCGATCGATGAGACGGCAGATCAGCGTCTCGCGCTCTGACGCCCCGCGCTCCCGGCGGAAGAAGGAGCCGGGGATCTTGCCGGCCGCGTAGAATTTCTCCTGGTAATTGACGGTCAGGGGGAAGAAGTCCTGCCCCTCGCGCATTTTGCTGGCGGAAACGGCGGTGCACAGTACCTTGGTGTCGCCGTAGGTGATGACCGTGGCACCGTGTGCCTGGCGGGCCATCTTGCCCGTTTCGAGGGTCAGCGGCTGGCCGTTGAATTCGATTTCTACCTTGTGGTAAGCCATGTTGGTTCTCCTTTTAGGTCGGCAGAAGCGAACGAAACAGAGTGGAGATGAAAAAGACCCTGCCGACGGTTTGTAGAACTAATAAATGGCGAAAGGAGGATGGCCTGAGACAAAGTCCGCATGCCCCGACGGGTCAGCACGCCAGACTCTCTCTCCGGACAACCTCCAGAGCCATTACCCGAAAAAACCGGAGGCAGCAGGCTCTTCGGAATGAAGAAGAGCGTGCTGCCCCGTACTACCTGCGGATCCCTAGTTTATTGATAATCGTGCGATAGCGCTCGACATCCTTTTTCTTCAGGTAATCCAGAAGCCTTCTTCTCTGCCCGACAATCTTGAGGAGCCCGCGCCGAGAGTGGTGATCCTTCTTGTGGGTCCGGAAGTGCTCGGTCAGATAGGTGATGCGCTCGGAAAGAAGCGCGATCTGCACCTCAGGAGAACCGGTGTCCCCCTCATGAGTCTTGTACTGTGCAATAAGTTCCTGTTTGCGTTCCGTGGCCAGCACTGTGCCACCTCCTTTCAATGAGAGAATTTCCGGGGAAACCGGAATTCGGTAAAACATCGGACTTTTATCACAAAACCCCGGCGCTGTAAAGGGCTAATCACGCGGCCCGAGCCGCCTGAAAAACCCTCAAAAGCTCAAAATCGCCGCGTTTTTCATTCAACCGACCCGGTGCGAAGCGGGCAATGGCCAACAGGGTTCCGGTGTGCATGAGGCGAACGGTCTCGCCTTCAGGACAGCCGGGCGCCGCCGACAGGGAAGCGAGCGCCGGCGGGATGCCGTCGGCAAGCCGCCGGCTCGCTTCCGCATCGACCTCCAGGGCCGGCATCCCGCGCAGAGCCTCGTCCACGGAAAGGAGCGGAGGCGCTGCGGTTCCATTGGTCTCCAGCCGTTCCAGGGTAACACAGTCGGCCTCGGTGAAGGAACCGCTGCGGGTGCGCCGCAGTGCCACCAGGTGCGCGCCGGTGCCGAGGGCCAGGCCGAGATCGTGGCAAAGGGTGCGCACATAGGTTCCCTTGGAGCAGTCAACTTCAAGGGTGATCAGGGGGAGATCGACCTCGAGGATCTGCAGGCGGTCGATCCGCACCTCGCGCGACTCACGCTCCACCTCGATCCCCTGGCGGGCCAGGCGGTAAAGCGGAACGCCATCTTTCTTCAGGGCCGAATACATGGGCGGCAGCTGGCGAATCACCCCCTCGAAAGACCGGGCCGCGGCAATGACGACTTCCGCCGTGAGGCCCTCCACCGGACGGCGCTCCAGCACCTCGCCTTCGGCATCCTGAGTCGTGGTGGCCTCGCCGAGCTTGAGGACCGCACGGTAGGTCTTGTCCCCCTCCATCAGAAACTGGACGATGCGGGTCGCCTCGCCGATCGCCACCGGCAGCACCCCGGTGGCCATGGGGTCGAGGGTGCCGGTATGGCCGACGCGCCGCGTCCGCAGCAGACGGCGCACCCGCCGCACTACATCATGGGAGGTCATCCCCTGCGGTTTGTCAATGAGCAGGATGCCGTTCATGTCAGGCCAGCAACTGGTCCAGACGCTCGAAAACAGTCTTGCGGACCTCTTCCAGGGTCCCTTCGACCATGGCTCCGGCGGCGTTGTGGTGGCCGCCGCCGCCCAGGTGGCGGGACAGGGCACCCACATCGACCTGACCCTTGGAGCGCATGCCGATTTTGTAGGCGGCCGGCCCGATCTGCCGAAAGAAGAGCGCCACCTCCACCCCGCGAATGGAGCGGGGATAGTTGACGAAGCCGTCGGTGTGCTCGGGCCCGGTACCGGTCTCCTCGTACATGGGAGTGGTGACACTGACCGAAGCGTAGCGGCCGCAGGAAGAGACCGTCAGGGTCGCCAGCGCCCTGGCAAGCAGCCGCAGCCGCTCGGCCCCCTGACTTTCGTAAAGACCGGAGGCGATGGCCCAGGGCGAGACGCCTTTCTCCACCATCTCGGCGCCGATGCGGAACGCTTCCGGGTCGGCATTGGAGTAACGGAACGAACCGGTATCGGAGAGGACGGCCGTATAGATGCAGGTGGCCACCTCGAGAGAGATGTCGTGTCCGGCGGCCTTCAGAATGCGGTAGATGAGCGCGCCGGTAGCGCTGGCCGTCTCGTCGACATAATGGATGGAGCCGAAATGCTCGGAATGGGGGTGATGATCGATGTTGACCAGGGTCCGGCAAACATCGCGCAGGTGGGTGCCGGCCCGCCGCAATTCGCCGGCATCGAGAACAAACCCGGCATCGAAGACGGCTTCATTTTCAATGCTGCGGACCACGGTCGGCGCGCCCGGGAGAAAATCGAAAGGCGACTGCACGCCGTCCCGGTTATAAGCAACCACCTCCTTGCCCATTTCGCGCAGGGCATTGGCCAGAGCCAGGGTCGAACCCAGGGCGTCGCCGTCGGGACTTTCGTGGGAAGCAACCAGGAAACGTCGACCGTCCTCAATCAGCTTCAGGAGCGCCGGAACCATCGTCATCCTCGGTGTGGATTTCCTTGAGCAGGGTCTCGATCCGATTGCCGTATTCAAGCGAGGAATCGAAAGCGAAGAGGATATCCGGGACGTAGCGCATGCCCAGCCGACGGCCGAGTTCGCGGCGCAGGAAAGGCACGGAACTCTGCAGCCCCTTTTCAGTGTTTCGGCGGACTTTCTCGTCGCCCATCACGGTGAAATAAACGCGGGCCAGATGCATATCCGGCGTCACGTCGACGGCAGTAATGGTGACGAAGCCGATCCGGGGATCCTTCAATCCCTTGATCAGAAGAGCGGATATTTCCTTGTGAATCTGCTCTCCGACCCGGTGTGAACGCTTGAATTCCAAATTTCACCTTCTAATAGTGGATGAATTCGACGAGTCGCTCGCCGATTTCGGCCGCGCCCGAGCGGCCGATCTCCTCCTCGACCAGGTCGAATACGCGACGGATGGCAACCTCCTGCAAATCGACCATGGCGAAGCCGAGTTCTGCCCGCTGCCAGAGATCCTGCAGCCCCGTTTCGGCACAGGAGACCGGAAACCGGCTGCGGCAGCGGCCGAGGATGCTGCGGACGATCCCCCGTTTCTCCTTCAGGCTGCCGGGAGAGTACAGAATGAGGTCCAGCCGCAGAACGCCAACCACCATGAGCTCTTCCCGGCGATCAGAGAGTGGTCTTCACCGACTCCATCTCGAAGGCTTCGATATTGTCGCCGACCTTGATGTCGTTGTAGTTCTCCAGGCCGATACCGCATTCGTAACCGGTGGCCACTTCGCGGACATCATCCTTGAAGCGCTTGAGAGAACTCAGCTTGCCCTGCCAGACGACGACATTGTCGCGCACCAGCCGAACCTGGGCGCCGCGCAGAATCTTGCCGTCCAGAACGTAACAGCCGGCAATGGTCCCGACCTTGGAGACGACGAAGGTTTCGCGCACTTCCACGCGGCCGAGGTATTTCTCCCGCAGGGTCGGCGCCAGCAGCCCTTCCATGGCGTCGCGGATATCGGCAACCGCGTCGTAGATGATGTTGTACAGACGGATGTCGACCCCTTCGGACTCGGCCAGGTTGGCCGCCTTCGGCTCGGGACGCACGTTGAAGCCAAGGACGATGGCATCGGAGGCCGAGGCGAGCGAAACGTCGCTCTCGGTGATGCCGCCGACCCCGGTATGGATCACGACCAGGCGGCAGGCTTCGGTGGAGAGCTTGACCAGGGCATCCTTGACCGCTTCGACGGAGCCCTGAACGTCACCTTTGATGACAACCTTGAGTTCCTTGACCTCGCCCTGCTGAATGCGGGCGTAGAGCTGCTCAAGAGAGATTTTGCTGGTTTTGGCCAGTTCCGCCTCGCGCATTTTCTGCTGGCGATGCTGGGCCACGTCCTTGGCAATTTTCTCGTCCTCAACGGCGTGGAAGGTATCGCCGGCGTCGGGGACTCCGGTCAGACCGGTGACTTCCACCGGGAAAGAGGGCCCGGCCGCATCCACGCGATTGCCGCGGTCATCGGTCATGGTCCGCACCCGGCCGTAATGGACGCCGGTGACGATCGGATCGCCGATGTGCAGGGTCCCCTCCTGCACCAGAACGGTGGCGACCGGCCCCCGGCCCCGGTCGAGGCGGGCCTCGACAACGGTCCCGCGAGCCCGCTTGCTGGGGTTGGCCTTGAGCTCCATGACTTCGGCCTGCAGCAGGATCATCTCCAGCAACTGATCGAGATTAATGCGCTGCTTGGCCGAAACTTCGACGAAAATAGTTTCTCCGCCCCAGTCCTCGGGAATGAGGCTGAACTCGGTCAACTCCTGCTTCACCCGCTCGGGATTGGCGTCGGGCTTATCCATCTTGTTGATGGCAACGATGATCGGTACACCGGCCGCTTTCGAGTGATTGATCGCTTCCTTGGTCTGCGGCATGACGCCGTCGTCCGCCGCCACCACCAGGATGACGATGTCGGTCACCTTGGCGCCACGGGCACGCATGGCGGTGAACGCCTCATGGCCGGGGGTATCGAGAAAGGTGATCTGCCGGCCGTCAAGCTGCACATCGTAGGCACCGATGTGCTGCGTGATGCCGCCAGCTTCGCCCGCCGTCACGTTGGCCGCGCGGATGGCATCGAGCAGACTGGTCTTGCCGTGGTCGACGTGGCCCATGATGGTCACCACCGGCGGTCTCGACTTGAGGTCCTCGGGTTTCCCCTCATCACCCTCACGCAGGCTGGCGTGCTCGAGAATCGTATCCTCGTCGAAGGCCACGTTCTCGACTTCGTAATTGAACTCCGAGGCCAGGATGGCAGCGGATTCGAAATCGAGAGGATGATTGATGGTGACCATCGTCCCCTGGCGCATCAACTCCTTGATGAGGTCGTTGGCCTTGACTCCCATGCGCTTGGCGAGTTCACCCACGGTGATGACATCGGTGATGCGGATGATTCGCTTGATCGCCTTGGAAACGGTGACCTCGGTTTTCTTGAGCGGTTTGGCAGCCCGGCGGCCCTTGCGGAACTTGTCGCCACGCTCGAGGTCGAAGATCTCCACCCTCCGGCCCCGACGAGCGCCGGCATCGCCACGGCCCGGTTGGGCTTCGCTGTAATCGGCGCCTTTCCCTTTTTTATTCTTCTTGCCGCCGCGGGGCTCCTTGGTCACCAGGGTTTCCGTGGGCGCCGGGGCCGGGCGGCCGCCGGGGGAAGGACGGCCACCGGGTGCCGGACGGCTGCCTGGGGCAGGACGCGACGGTCTTTCACCAGGTGCCGGGCGGCCACCGGGTGCAGGTCTTTCGCCGGGTGCCGGACGGCTGCCCGGGGCTGGTCTTTCACCGTAGGGTGGACGGCCGCCAGGGGCGGGTCTTTCGCCGGGTGCGGGACGGCTGCCGGGTGCCGGCCTTTCGCCGGGCGCCGGCCGACCGGGACGGAACGGCTCTTCACGCCGCCCGCCGCCGGGACGCTCGGGCCGCACAACTTCTTCCCGTCGCTGGGGAGCCGCCGCCTGCGGCAACTCGACCCGGCCCAGGATTTTAGCCCGGGAGGCGGTCACTTTTTCGCCGCGGGCTTCCTTGGCCGCCGGCGCAACCGGCCGGGCAACCTCTTCCGCGGGTTTTACCGGGGTGACCGGTTCGACTTCGGCAACAGGCTCGGGTGCCCGGAGGGGCGGTGCGACAGCAGCCGACGGCTCGACAGCGGGTGCCACCTTTGCCGCTTCTGCAGCGGCGGCGACCGGCTCAGCGGGCACACCCGGCTCGGCGGAGGTCTTGACCGGGGCAGCGGCCGGCGGCTCTTCCCTGACCGGGACAGCAGACGGCTCAACCGCTGCTTCGGGAGCAGCTTCCTCAGCGGCGGCAACCGGCAGCGTCTCCTTGCGGCGACGACGAATAATGCCGGGCGTGATCCGTTCTTCCTCGATCTTCTCCGCCGGCGGCGCAGTTGCCGCTTCGAATTTATGGAGATCCCCCTCTTCGAGGACGCTCATATGGTTTTTCACATCGACCCCGGCGTGCTGGAGTTTCTCCATGAGGACTTTGTTGTCAAGCCCGAGTTTTTGCGCCAGTTCGTACACCCTTGTCTTTCCCATCAACTCTCCCCTACGATATTCTCATAACGCGACAGTTCGGTTTTTACAGATTCTGCCAGCAGTCCGTCCCTGAGAGCGACGACGCTTCTCTCGCCCTTGCCGAGAATCTGGCCGAGAATCCCCTTGTCAAAGAGGCGGAAGCAAGGGATTTCGGCCATCGCCGCCTTGGCAGCCACTTTCTCGCCGATCGCGGCGGAAACATCGGTCGCCATCAGTACCAGCGTCAGGCCCGTGCGGCCGCCCAGGCTGTCCATCACCAGGCTGCTGCCGGAGACGACATTGGACGATTTGCGCGCCATCCCGAGCAGATTCAGAATGCGTTCACGAATCTGCTGTCGTACCGCTTCCCTGAGAACCGCCGCGTCCAGGTCACGGGTCTTGCCCCGGAAGGCACGATCGAACTGTCGCCGTTTGACCGCCGATTCGATGCAGTTGCGGTCGAGGCAGGTATAGGCGCCACGTCCCGGCAGTTTATGGCGGTAATCGACCAGCACTTCACCCAAGGGTGAGAGCACGTAACGAACCAAACCGTCCTGATCGAATACCTGCCGGCAGCCAAGACAGCTGCGTTGGGCCTTGTGACGGGGGGTGGACAACCGGGTTATTCCTCCTCCGTCGCTTCCAGATTTTCAGCGGCCACCTCGGCGCCTTCTTCGCCGGACACTTCCAGCTCGGCCAGGCTCTGGGCGAGTTCTTCCTTGGTCATGCTGCTGCGGCCGGCAATATGGTGTGCCTTGGCCATCTCGTACAGCTCGTCCCGGGTGTGCTCACCTGCCAGTGCATCGGCCTCGGCGGCCAGCGCATCGGCCTCGGCGGCGGCTTCGCCCTGCCGGAGCTCTTCCAGCTCGGCCTCGGCAGCCCGCGTTTCACTCTTGATATCGATCTTCCACCCCGTCAGCTTGGCGGCCAGGCGGACATTCTGCCCCTTCTTGCCGATCGCCAGCGAAAGCTGGTCGTCGGGGACGATGATCTCCAGGGCCTGCCCCTCGTCATCGACGTAGACCCGGGAGACTTCGGCCGGCGCCAGGGCGGAACAGGCAAAACGGGCGGGTTCCGGGGTCCAGGGGATGATATCGATCTTTTCGCCGCGCAGCTCGGAGACGACATTCTGCACACGGGAGCCGCGCATGCCGACACAGGCGCCCACCGGATCGACATCGGGATCGTGGGATACAACCGCGATCTTGGCCCGGCTTCCGGGCTCTCGGGCAACGGCCTTGATCTCGACGATACCTTCGGCAATCTCGGGCACCTCGAAGTGGAAGAGGGCGGCAACAAGGCCGGGGTGAGTTCGGGAAAGGATGATCTGCGGCCCCTTGGGGGACATTTTCACATCGGCGATATAGGCTCTGACGCGATCGCCCTGGCGATAGTTTTCCCGCGGCACCTGCTCGCGATGCGTCAGTAGCGCCTCGGCCCGGCCCAGGTCGACGATCAGGTCGCCACGCTCGTAGCGACGGACGATACCGTTGACCAGTTCGCCCACCCGGTCCTTGAATTCGTTGAAGACGCCTTCACGCTCGGCTTCCCGAACCTTCTGGATGATCACCTGCTTGGCGGTCTGGGCGGCGATCCGGCTGAAATTGCTGGCGTCCATCTTCATGCCGAGAGAGTCGCCGACCTCAACGTCCGGATCGATTTCACGGGCCTCTTCGAGATCGATCTCCTTGTAGGAGTCCTGAACCTCCTCGACGACGGTCACGAATTCGAAAAGCTCGACCTCTCCCATCTCGTCGTTGAAATGGGCTTCCAGTTCACGGGTATTGCGATACTTCTTGTTGGCGGCAGAGAGCACCGCGGACTCGAGAGCCTCGACCAGCACGGCGCGATCGATCCCCTTGTCCTTCACGACCTGGTCAATGATATGGTTAAGATTCACCGTCATCCGTTTATCCCCCTGTACAGGTCTGCTCGCAGGGTCATCCACCCCCCGCGGCATGTTTCATCAGCGTTGTTTAAAATTCGAATTCCAGGTTGGCTTTGGCAATCCCTTCCAGCGGGATTTCGACCACGCCACCCTTCTTGTCCAGTTGCCGGATCCTGACCAGGCCCGACTCCAGGCCCAGCAACTCGCCTTCGAAAGTCTTGCGGCTGTGGCCGCGATCGTCCGGATCGAGCTTTTCAAAGGTCTTGACCTTGACCAGCCGACCCCTGAAGCGCGCGTAGTCTGCGGGCTTCTTCAGCGGACGGTCGAGACCGGGCGAGGAGACCTCGAGCCGGTAGGCGGTGTCGATGACATCCTCGACCTCGAGCAGGGCATCGATTTCCCGGCTCACGTCGGCGCAATCGTCCAGGGTGACCCCGCCCTCCTTATCGATGAACAACCGCAAAAACCAGTCGCGTCCTTCCCGCTTGAACTCGAGATCGACAAGCTCCACAGCCATATCCTGCAAAACCGGGGCGATCAGCCGTTGAACCTTGTCGAGAGTAGACTCCTGGGACACGGTGCTTTCCTTTACCCCTTTTCAAATAAAAAAAGTGAGCGGTAAGCTCACTTGACTGCGTGAACGATGAAACAACATTTAACTACCATGAAGGTTACGAAATTGCAAGCGAAAAAAGCTAGACGCCGCTTGCGGACAGCACGAGGGTCTGCAGAATCTGCTCCATCTCACGAATATCGCCGGCGTCCCGCAGAGGGTCGGTGTAATAGAGATAAAACCAGTAAGGCGAACGGAAGCCGACGATGCCGATGAACTTCCGCGGCTCGTCATGCATGCGGAAGCTTGCATCGACCCGGTAGGCGAACTCGGCCCCCCGGAGCTCCGTCCTGCCGCTCTTCTGACGTACCTCGGTCGCTCCCTCCTCGTCGACAAGACCTTCCCCCGCGTATTTGGCTGAAGCGGCAACCGCCTTCCTGCTCGGCGCAATCTCCCCATCGCGCAGAGCGCTGAAGTCGATCGCCAGATAGGCGTTGCTGGCCGCGTTGACGATGTAAGCCTCGTTGGCGGCCAGCCTTTTTTGGGCAGCCGCCTGCAGTGCGGCGGGATCGACTTTTTTGCCTTGGGCGAGCAGCTCGTGTTCCAGATGTTCGGCGATCTCCTCAACCAGGAAAGGGGGGGCCTCACGGCTGATCGACCAGCGATCGCTGGGGAGCTCTACCTTCAGGACTACGCCGGAAACCAGCTGCAGCGTCTCCGCCGGCAGCGAAAGGGGGAGTGTAAACAAAAAAACCAAAGACAACCAGAGCGCTTTTCGCATAGACACCTCAGCGGAAGTAGAGTTATGCATTCAATCTAGCAGAAGTCGGCCGGGTGACAAGCACTGCCCAAGGATTCCTCATGGGAAGGGCGGCGGACGCTAAGCACCGAGGCGCAGAACGGTCACGCTTTCGGTGTGGTAGGTCTGGGGAAAGAGATCGAAGGGGCGGGCCGAGACCACTTCATACCCCCCGTGCAGCAGGGGGACCAGGTCCCGGGCCAGGGTCGGGGGATCGCAGGAGACGTAGATGACCCGCGGCGGCCGCAAGCGCACCAGCTCCCGCACCACCTCATAGGCGCCGGTACGCGGCGGATCGAGCACGACCAGATCGAAGGCCTGCATGGCCGCGACCTCCCGGATCGCCGACTCGGCCGGCCGGGACTGAAAGCGGACACGGCCAAGACCGTTGGCCCGGGCGTTGAATTCGGCCTGCCGGATGGCGGGTGCGTAGTTTTCGATGCCGACGACCTCCCCGGCCTGCAAAGCCAGCGGCAGGGAGAAGTTGCCCATGCCGCAGAAGAGGTCGAGGACCCTCTCCCGCCCGGTCAGGGCGGCCGCGGAACACACCTCCCCGACCAGCTGCCGGTTCTGCTCCAGATTGACCTGGGCAAAGCCGCCGGCGCCGTAGGCGAGCCGCAGGCTCCCCGCCCCGAGGGGCAGGATGTGCAGGGCATCCTCGCCGCAGACCCGCAGCAGGGTCTCCTTGCGGCCGCACTGCATGAACAGGGAAATTCCGGCCTGCTCGGCCAGCGGCCGCAGATAATCGGCCAGTGCCGCGGCCGCCGTCCCCAGGGCATGCACGGTGACCCGCACCCGCCCCTCGTCGTCGACCTCCATGTCGACCTGGGGGACCAGGTGAGGGAAGGAGGAGTCCGGCAGCCACCGCCGGAACAGCGTCAGAACATCGTTCAGGCGGGGAGCGGCGATGGGACAGGACGCCACATCGATGACGTAATGGGTGCCGCGGCGATAGAACCCCATGACGAAACCGGCTTCGGTCTGCCGGCACTTGAACTGGACCCGGCTGCGGTAGCCCCACTCATCCGGAGCCGGCACCAGGGGCCGCAGCACGGACGCCTCGATTTTCGCCTGGCGCTGCAGGGTTTCGGCGAAGATGCGCTCCTTCCAGTTGCACTGCTCGCCATAGGGGAGATGCTGCCACTGGCAGCCGCCGCAGTCGCCGAATACCGGACAGGGCGGTGCGCGCCGCTGCGGCGCCGCGGCGAGCAGTTCGACCAGTTCCGCCTCGGCATAGCGCTTGCGGTCCTGCACGATCCGGCAGCGAATCTGGTCGCCGGGGGCGGTCAAGGGGACGAAAACCGCCTTGCCGTCGAGGCGCCCCACGCCGCTGCCCCCGAAGGCCAGGGCATCGATAGAGAGCCGCTCGCTCATTGGCCGGGCCAATGCGGACGACGACCGTGCCGACGGCGCTCGAGTTCGACGGCAATGAACCTGCCGGGGAAGGCGGGGACAGACAGATAGGGCAGCGAACTGCGGATGAAACTGTCCATGAGCGCCTCGCGGGTCCGTTCCACCGCCTCTCCGGCGACCCCCATCTTCTCCAGCCTGCGGACGAAGACCACTTCGCTGCCCAGCACGGCGCGGGCAGCCTGCAGCGCTGCGGCGGGGTCGGTCGAGCCGGCAAAGTTATCCAGATGCAGCGCCACACGGCAGCGGGCCTCGATATAAACCCGGTGATAATCACCGAAATAGCGGTTCGATCGGTCGAAAAATTCGACGGTCAGGCCGTTGTCCAGCCGCACGCTGCGCAGGGTGGCTTCCATTTCCTTCCTCACTTCTGCTTTCCGTCTTCCGCCTTTTTCCGTTCCCCCTCGATCCAGTCGAGGCGGCTCCACAGACCGTGCAGGATGCGCACCTCACGGTCGTTGAGGCCGGCCCGGCCGAAGATCCGGCGAAACGTATGGAGGATATGCTCGGGGTTCTGCGGATCGAGAAAACCGATCTCCAGCAGGGTCCGCTTCATGTGTCCGTACATCCCTTCGAGCACCTTCCCGGTCGCCAGGCGCTTGCGGCCGGTGCTTTTGCCGGCAGCCTCGCCTCTGGCTTTCGCCGTCTCGTAGAGACAGAGGGTGACTGCCTGGGCCAGGTTCATGGACGGCAGCTCGTCGCTGGTGGGGATGGTGATGAAGCGCTGGCAGAGGTCGAGTTCGGCGGTGTGCAGACCCTTGTCCTCCCGGCCGAAAACCAGCGCCACCCTCCCCTTCTCCGTCCAGGGGAGAAGCTGGCGGGCCGCCTCGTCGGGATGGAGGAAATCCTCCCGGTACTTGCCGAAACGCCGGGTGGTTCCAAGCGCCAGCTGACAGTCGGCCAGGGCCGACGGCAGGTCCGGAAAAACCGTGGCGGCCTCAAGCAGGCGGCCGGCCTTGACCGCCATCCGCCGCGCCTCATCGGCGAGATGGTCCGTCTGCGGAGCGACCAGGCGCAGGTCGCCGAAACCGAAGTTCATCATCGCCCGGCAGACCGAGCCGATATTGAGCGCGCCCTGCGGCTCAACCAGAACAATACTGATATGGTCCAGATTCATAGGCGCGCATTATATCCGGATTTTCTCGCAAAAAGGAACCCATCTGTCAAAAAAAGTCACTGCCTGGTCGCTATTTGAAAAGGTTGCAGTCCTCCCGCAGCGCAAAGGCGCCCTGAATCCCTCGCAATCAATCCCCACTGGATGGCTGCAGGCCGAAAACCCCTTGGCACACCCATTGCAGTGACTGCTACGTGCGAAACAGGTGACGCCAACAGGTTGAACCAAGGGCATTTTCGCCAATCCACCGATGAGTTAAACACTGGCTGACACTCCCCCAGGGCGGTCGGCCGACTTTCCAGCCAAAAGGTCTGCCATGACTAGAAAAGCGCTTCAGCTCCTTACGGTTTTGCTTCTCGCTTGTGTTGTCCTCCCTTGCCCGGTCCTTGCCAAGACCCTGACCCTTGCCTGGGATGCCAATACCGAAGCTGACGTGATTGGCTACAAGCTCTACTACAAGGCCGATTCCTCAGTTGAACCCCTCAACGGGACTGGAGCGCTCGAAGGCCCTTCCCCCATCAATGTCGGCCAAGCAACAACGGCCACCCTCACCGGCCTGGCCGATGACCGGATTCACTACATCACCGTAACCGCCTATAACTCCAACGGTCAGGAAAGCACCTATTCCAACGTCGTTGCCAGCGCCGCCATCACCACCGACGATTCCGGTACCGTCGACAACGGCGGCGTCAGCGACGGCAATACTGGCGTCGACAATACCTGGCAGCCGCTCCTCTGGTATCCCGCCAACGGCGCCATCGCCGAGTCCGTCCCCGTCCAGATCGACTGGGAACCCCTGCCGGCCGGGTCGCAAGCGACTTTTACCCTTTACTACGGGACCGATCCCTACCTCGGCGCGAACATTGTGGCCGCCAATACCGTCAACCCTCTGGACACGCCGGCCCTGCTGGCCGGGGTCTTCTTCTTCGGCGGCGTCGGCCTGGCCACCCGGCGGCGCCGGCTGCTGCTGATGCTCATGCTGACCCTGCTGGCCGCCGGTCCTCTGCTGAACGGTTGCGGCGGCGGGGGCAGCTCCTCGGGCTCGGCGACGCCGGTGAACGTCGGCGACAGCTCCACCACCCCCCTGCCAGGCACCGCCGCTGTCCGGGTGTTTGAAGGTCTTGAAGACAACTCCTTCATCGCCGGGGACCTGCAGGCCGGCACCACCTATTACTGGAAGGTCGTGGCCGTCGACGGACAGACCCGCGTGGAAAGCGACATCTACAGCTTCACCACCAAGGCCAACTGAGAATTTAGCCAGGTCATTATTTACCACCGAGAACGCTGAGGGCGCAGAGAGATCCTTGAAATTATCAAGGATTTCGCTGCGCCCTCGGTTTTTTTAGTAAAAGGACCGACTTAACCCGCCGGGTGGTGCAGCTTGTGCTTTTTCATCAGGTCGTACAGGGTCGGGCGGCTGACGCCGAGTTCTTCGGCAGCCCTGACGACATTTCCCTCCTGCCGCTCGAGAACCCCGGCCAACAGGTCCCGCTCCAGTTGGTCCCGTGCCTCGCGCAGAGTGAGGCCGGTGACGCTGGCTAGCCCTGCAGGCGGCCCGGAGGCCGGCGCCAGCCCCAGGTCCTTCACCTCGAGCATCGGCCCCTCGGCCATGATGACCGCCCGCTTGACCTTGTTTTCCAACTCGCGCACATTTCCCGGCCAGCCGTAGTTCCGCAGGGCATCCAGAGCCGCGGCACTGAAGCCTCGCACCCGCTTGCGGAAAGCATCGCTGAAACGACGCAGGAACAGGGTGGCAAGGAGAATGACGTCCTCTCCCCGCTGGCGCAAGGGAGGGAGGTTGAGGGTGATCACCCCGATCCGGTAGAAGAGGTCTTCCCGGAAGCTGCCGGCGTCGATGGCCTTGACGATGTCGACATTGGTAGCGACGACGATCCGGGCATCGACCTGGAGGTTCTCCCGGCCGCCGACCCGCTGGATGACCTGATCCTGAAGAAAACGCAGCAGCTTGACCTGCAGGATGGTCGGCAATTCACCGATCTCGTCGAGGAACAGGGTTCCCTTGTCCGCGTACTCGAACTTCCCCTGCACCCGGGCCTGGGCGCCGGTGAACGCCCCCTTCTCATGGCCGAAAAGCTCGGCTTCCAGCAGGTTCTCCGGAATGGCGCCGCAGTTGATCGGGATGAAGGGGCCGTCCCGCCGCAGACTCTCGCGGTGGAGCGCCCGGGCCACCATCTCCTTGCCGGTTCCGCTCTCCCCAAGAATCAGCACCGGCACATCGCTGGTCGCCACCTTGCGGATGGTGGCGAAGACCTCCAGCATCTGCGGGCTCTGCCCGAAAATCCCCAGAAACCCCGAACTCTCACCTTCCAGTTCAGCCTGCAGCCGCCGGTTCTCCGCCTCCAGTCCCGCCAGGTGGAAGGCGCGCTGGAGCATCACCTGAAGCTCGGTGAGCTCGATGGGTTTGGCGTAGAAGTCGTAGGCCCCCGATTGCAGTGCTCTGAGGGCATGCTCCCGCTCTCCCCGGCCGGTGAGCACGATGACCTTGGTCTGCGGCGCCAGGCCCAGCATCTCCTCCAGGCAGCGAAACCCTTCCGCCACTCCCTCCTCGTCCGGGGGGAGGCCCAGGTCCAGGGTCACCACCGGCGGCCGATGCTTTCTGAACAGGCTCAACGCCTCGGCAACATCCTCGGCAAGCAGGATGGAGTAGTCCTTGCCGAGACTCCACTTGAGCTGCTTGCGGATTTCGGCGTTGTCGTCGATTATGAGCAGCTTATTCATGGATAACCCTCATCCTTCATCCTTCATCCCTCATCCTTGCTCCTGCGGAAGCCAGACCGTAAACTCCGTCCCCTCCCCTACGGCGCTTTTCACCTCGATGCGCCCGCCATGCGCCTCGACGACCTGCCGGCACTGGTAAAGGCCGATGCCGAAGCCCTTTTTCTTGGTGGTCGCGAACGGCTTGAAGAGCCGCTCGCGGATAAATTCCGCCGACATGCCGCATCCCTGGTCGCGGCAACGGATGAAGGCCATGCCGTTGCTCCCCACCTCCAGGTGCACCGGCCCATGGCCGGCGGTCGCATCGAGGGCATTGAGCAGCAGATTCTGCACCACCTTGGCGACTTCGGAGCGGTCGACCAGGCAGTTGACCGGCCCGCCGGCCACCGTAATGCCCGCCTTCGGGACTTCCGCGACGGTCGCCGCCACCAGGGTTGAAAGCTCACAGCTGGCCAGTTCGAGGCGGGTCTTTTTTTCGAAATTCTTCAGCCGCTCGATCAGCCCCTTCATGCGCTGGACGCTGTTGTCGAGGGTCTCCAGCATGTCTCTCTGGAACTCGGGGTCGTCCATGTAGTTGCGGGCGTTCTCCACCACCAGAGCCAGATTCGACACCGAGTTCTTCAAGTCGTGCATGACAAACGCGGACACCTTGCCGATGGCCGCCATCTCCCGGGCCGTAGAAAGCTGCTCGGCGAATTTGAGGTTGAGCAGGGCCGAAGTCGCCTGCCGGGCCATCACCTTCATCAGATCGAAATCTTCGTAAATGAACAGCTCGCCCGGGTCGATCGGGGGACCGAGCAGAACAAAGCCTTCCAAAGCTTCTTCGAAGAGCAGAGGGACGCCGAAGCGAATCGCCTGGCCCTTAAAAACAGCGGGGATTTCTGACAGAACGTCAGGCCGCTCCTCCCGGCAGTAGACCCAGCGATGCTGTTCGAGATAGGCCACCAGCGGGTGATCCTTCTGCATGTCGTCCATTGGCGACAGTTCATGGACCGTCACACACCGGAAGTCGCTCCCTTCTGCCGACCGCAGAAACAAGGCAGCCCCTCGGATGGAGAAGGCTTCGCAATAGGATTTGAGGATCGCCAGGTGCAAGGCAGGTTCGTCCCGGGCCGAGGTCAGGGCCTGGGTAAAATCCAGCCAATGTTTCCGGTAATCATACTTGGCCTTGTAAAAATTCGTGTGCAGAAAGACCCTGGCCTTGCGCCGCAGGGTCTCCGAGAGCAGAACGGCGCAAAGGACGATCCCGCCGAGAAGAGCGATGGCGGCGAAAAAGACTCGCTGGGAAGAGGCCCCCAGGTAACGCATCCCTTCGCCGGCCAACCCCAGGCCGATCAGATAGATGCCGACGGCGGCAATCACGATCGACCGGTAGGCGAGAGTCTTCGAGACCTGCAGCCCTGTCGGCATTCCGCGACAGACACGGGAGAAGAGCATCAGCGAGACGCCGACGGCCATGGCCAGCGACCTGGCCGGCAGCAGCGACATATCCAGCGACCGATACAGCAACCCCTGGCTGTAGTAAAAAACCGACATGGCCAGCAGGGTGCCGGCGCCGAGCATCTCGAACTTCACCCGCCAGCGGTCCTGGCGCCCGAGGCCGGAGAAGGTTCGCTCCAGTTGCACCAGGCAGCAGATGAAGGCCAGCAGCAGTCCCAGGTAAAAGACATAGCCGGCCTGGCCCAGGAAAAGGAGGGATTCCTCGGCGAAGTCGGGAGAGATGAAGAAGCGATCCAGGTCGACCAAGAGCGCAAAGAGCAGAAAGGCGGGTGTCAGCACCAGAAAAGCGCGGCTGAGGCGCGGGATCCCGGCCACCCGGTAAACGCCGGCGAAGGTGGCGCAGAAGGCGAACCAGAACAGCGGCAGCAGGGATTCGCAAATCAGCGACAGTTTTTTCCAGGCGAGGTAATGGTCGGGGTTCTCCAGGGCGAGAAAATCGAAGACCTCGAGAAGGGAGAAGCAAACGAGACCGGCGGCGACGGCAAAGGCATTCAGGTTGCGGGATTGGCGCAGCAGGACGTAGGCCGCGTAGGCGACGGCAAGGAAGATGGCGAGGGTCGAAGCGACGAGCTGAAACATGAGAGACCACCCTGACGGCAGCGTTCAGCTTGCGAAAAAGGAGCTACGACAATAAGGTTTTATCCTTGCCAGGAGGGATACCCCCTGCCGACATGTGGATACCTTCACTTGGAGAACTGCAAAACGAATTCGAATCGAATCTTAACCCTTCCCCGAACCGGTTTCAACAGCCAGCCAGCGCTCAGCCAGTTGGAAAAAGCCCGTATCTCACCCGGTAATAAACCAGCTTGACCAACTCCACCGACATGGTGAGCAAGTACCGCCCTTTATAATCCGGATCTTTTGGAATCGGGTACACGGCAATCGTCACATCTGTCCCGGCAAAAACTCGGTTGAACGTCCACAGGGTACGCCTCGTATGATAAAAGGAGGTAACGACCAGCAGGCTGCGGACAGTGCGATTGCTGTCGGCGAGCACATGATGCCTGGTATTCAGCGCATCATAGTAGCTGCCGCTCCTGGTAAAGTTGAGCAACTCTATGGCTTCCTCGGGCACCCCCCGTTTCAGGAGTGATTCCCGGGCCC
>DASPGW010000008.1 GCA_035620395.1 Desulfuromonadales bacterium
CGCTGTTCGGAAAGCTTCATAACGGCATCCCCTTCTCTTCCGCCAGCTTCTTCTTGATCATCGCCAGCAGCCGCTGCTGGTCGATGCCGGCGGGCGCGCCGCGCAGGTGCGCCGCCAGCAGCTTCTGCGCCTCGCGGTCGAGGTCTTCCTCCTCGGCCAGGTTGCGCCGGATGATCGCCTCGATGCGCCCCTGCACCAGGCCGCGCTCGGCCTTCAGCCGTGCCCCGCCCCGCTCCAGCAGGTCGGTCAGCAGGGCGTCGGCGAGGCGGCGGATCTGTTCGTCGGTAAAGCGCATGAGCAACTCCATAAGGGGGTGACTGCCTACCGTCGCTCCGCATCGTACCTGCGGGGAGGCCGTCTGTCAACGAGGGAACACGCTTGACAGGGAGGCGCCAAATGGGTAAGGTTTGCGCGATATGTAGGGGCTCGCAGCCGCCTCCGCCAGAGCAGCGCAAGCTGCGGCGGCCGGATGCGTCGCCCCTACGGTCTTTTCCACCGTCAGGAGCAGAGAGAACGCCATGCCCAAGAAACTCTACATCCCCGGACCGGTCGAGGTCAGCCGCGACGTGCTGGAAGCGATGGCCGCGCCGATGATCGGCCATCGCATGAAGGAATATGCCGAAATCCACCGCCGGGTCACCAGCGGCCTGAAGCAGCTGCTCAACACGACCGACCCGGTCTTCCTCTCGACCTCCAGCGCCTTCGGCGTGATGGAAGGGGCGGTGCGCAACCTGGTGCAGAAGCGCTGCGCCAACTTCGGCAACGGCGCCTTCAGCGGCAAGTGGCACGACGTCACCCGCCGCTGCGGCCTCGAGGCCGATTCCTTCAGTGCCGAGTGGGGCCAGCCGATCACCGCCGAAATGGTCGACAAGGCGCTGGCCACCGGCAGGTACGACGCCCTGACGGTGGTCCACAACGAGACCTCGACCGGCGTCATGTCGCCGCTCGAAGAGATCGCCGAGGTGATGCAGAAGTATCCCGACGTCTCCTTCATCGTCGACACCGTCTCCTCGATGAGCGCCGTCCCCCTCGACGTCACCGCCCTTCGCACCGACGTCTGTCTGGCCGGCGTGCAGAAGGCCTTCGGCCTGCCGCCGGGACTGGCGGTCTTCGCCGTCTCCCGCCGCGCCCTGGAGAAGGCCCGCAGCACGCCCAACCGCGGCTATTACTTCGACTTCGAGGAATTCGAGGCGAACGACGCCAAGGACAACACCCCCAGCACCCCCTGCATCAGCCTGATCTACGCCCTCGATCACCAGCTTGCCAAGATGTTCGCCGAGGGGCTGGAGAACCGCTTTGCCCGCCACCGCCAGATGGCCGAAGCGACCCGCGCCTGGGTTCTCGCCCAGGGCTTTTCCCTCTTTGCCGCCGAGGGTGCCCGCTCGCAGACCCTCACCTGCGGCCGCAACGACGACCGCACCGATCTGGAGCAGTTGAAGAAACTGGCCGGCGCCCGCGGCTACGCCATCGACAACGGCTACGGCAAGATCAAAAACACCACCTTTCGCATTCCCCACATGGCCGACATGACCATGGCCGACCTGGAAGAGCTCTTCGCCCTGCTGGAGGAGCTGCTGCCGCAGGCCAGGGCTTAACGGCGGTCGCGGGTCCCGGGTCCCTGGACTTAGGACCCGGGACCTTAGACTCAGGACTTACATGATTGATCTTCTCGCCCAGATCACCGCCGAATTCCACGCCCTGGTCCCCCTCGACCTGCTCACCATCGCCACCCTGACCGTGCTGGAGGGAATCCTCTCCGTCGACAACGCCCTGGTGCTGGCAATCCTGGTGCGCACCCTGCCGCCGGAGCAGCGCCGCAAGGCGCTCACCTACGGCATCGTCGGGGCCTTCGTCTTCCGCTTCATTGCCCTCATCTTCGCCGCCCACCTGATGCAGCTCTGGGTCTTCAAGCTGATCGGCGGCGGCTACCTGGTCTACCTGGCGATGAAGCACATGTTCTTCTTCAACAAGGAGGACGCCCACCAGGTGCGCCCGAAAACGGCCGCCAGCTTCTGGAAGGTGGTCGTCGTGGTCGAGCTGACCGACATCGCCTTCTCCATCGACAGCATCACCACCGCCGTCGCCATGAGCGACAAGCTGCTGGTGGTCTGGATCGGCGGCATCCTCGGCATCATCTTCCTGCGCTTCGCTGCCGGCTTCTTCGTCCGCCTGCTGGAGAAGCTCCCGCGGCTGGAGGACCTCGCCTACCAGCTGATTTTCTTCATCGGCACCAAGCTCAGCCTCGAGGCGTTCCACGTCGAAATCGAGCACGGCATCTTCTGGCTGATGATGGGGATCATCGCCGTCCTCGGCGCCTCGCTGGTCTACCGCGACTACCATCAGCGGGTCACCCGCACCCGGCACAACGACCGGCTGCTCGACCGGCTGCAAAAAGGGGAGCTGACGACGGAGGAGTTGCTGGCCCAGGAGAGCATCCCCGGCGAAGTTCTCGCCTGGCTGCGGGAGGAGGGGCGGCTGGTGCTGGAGGGACCGGAAACCTTGGAGAAAGGCAAGAGCCCTGTTTCTCGCCGGCATCCATGATATGGCTGCGCACTCCGTGATAGGCAGGGTCTGCTTGTCCGGGCAAGAGAGCCTTTTGTTTTTTCACCCGGACTTCCTCACTGCCCTCCCTTCGCTGAAGCTGTGCCCGCTAAATCACTGGCCACCCCGCCATAACCAGACCTGGCCAGAGGAAGGGCTGTAAGAAA
>DASPGW010000009.1 GCA_035620395.1 Desulfuromonadales bacterium
AAGAGCCTTCTTGAGCCTGGGAAATAGTCGAGCAGAAGCTGATGCCTGTATACTCCAAATGCTGTGGGTGAAGGAACGGCCATGAAAATCGACAAAGGCAAAAGCCTGTCAGCTGCCACCGAACTGCGCCGCCAGGCGGAAGAGCGGTTGCGGGCGAAGGCGGAGGATCTGCACCCACCACGGTCCGGGGCAGAGGCCCAGCGGCTCCTGCATGAACTCGAGGTCCACCAGATTGAGCTGGAGATGCAGAATGCCGAGCTGCGCCGAGGCCGGGAGGAGCTTGAGCTGTCGCGGAACAGGTATGCCGAACTCTATGACTTTGCTCCCGTCGGCTATTTCACTTTTGATGCACGCGGCTTGATCCGCGAGGTGAACCTTGCCGGCGCCCAACTGCTGGGGATAGAGAGGCGACGGCTGGTCAATAAACCCTTCAGCAGTTTTATTGCCGACGCAGACGGGAGGGCGCTCTTTTCCAGTCACCTCGAAGCGATTTCACAAAACCAGGGCATGCAGCAATGTGAAGTCGACTTGAAGAGAGAAGACGGACTCACACTCCATGCTCAGCTGCAGAGCCTGATGGCGGGAAATATCGACGACCAGGTCGACTATATTCATACCACGATCATCGACGTCACCGATCGCCGGCGGGCGGAAGACACGCTGCAAAAGGCCCATGGCGAACTGGAGCAGAAGGTAAAGGAACGGACGCAGGAGCTGGTCAGAACGAACGAACAGCTCCTGCGGGAGATCGAGGAGCGCAAGAGCACGGAAGCCGCGCTGCGGAGCGCGAATGCGGAAATCAAAGGGCTTTCGGATCGACTGCGGGCGGAGAACATCCACCTGCAGCAGGAGGTCGCCAGGGAAAACAACTTCGGCGAGATCATTGGTCAAAGTAATGCCATCTCGTACGTATTCTTCCGGGTCGAGCAGGTGGCGCCGCAGGATGCGACCGTGCTTCTCCTGGGCGAAACCGGCACCGGCAAGGGCATGATCGCCCGAGCCATCCACAGCCGCAGCGCCCGCAAGGACCGGCCGATGATCACGGTCAACTGCTCGTCGCTGCCGGCAAACCTCATCGAAAGCGAGCTCTTCGGGCGGGAAAAGGGGGCGTTCACCGGGGCCAATGCCCGGCAGATGGGACGCTTCGAGCTGGCCGACGGCGGCACCATATTCCTCGACGAAATCGGCGAAATGCCGCTGGAGCTGCAGTGCAAGCTGCTCAGGGTCCTTCAGGACGGCGAGTTCGAGCGGCTGGGCAACCCCCGCACCATCAAGGTCGATGTCCGGATCATCGCCGCCAGCAACCGCAATCTGGAGGAAGAGATCCGCGCCGGGCGGTTCCGGGAAGACCTGTTCTACCGGCTCAGTGTTTTCCCCATCACCATCCCGCCCCTGCGGCAGCGCAAGGAAGACATCCCGCTGCTCGTCCATTATTTTGTCGGCAAATACAACAAGAAAATCGGCAGGCAGATCGAGACCGTGGCAACGGAAACCCTGAGCGCCCTCCAGGAATACCACTGGCCAGGCAACGTGCGGGAGCTGGAAAATGTCATCGAGCGGGCGGTCATCACCAGCCAGGGGCCCGCGCTCCAGGTCCTGGACCGGTTCGATACCTTCCGGGATCCGGGAGGTGAGCAGGATATCAAAGCCCTCGCCGACCTGGAACGCGACCACATTCTCCAGGTGCTGCAGAAAACCGGTTGGCGCATCGAGGGGGAAAAAGGGGCGGCGACTATCCTTGGTCTCAATCCCAGTACTCTTCGCGCCCGAATGCGAAAATACGGACTCCGCCGTCACTAGCTGAAATCGTGTTTATTCAGTGTGTTGTGCAGTTCGACCGCATAAACCAAAATTATTTACTGAATATGCCATCAACGCTCACAGCAGCGACTGATTGAGATGCCCTGAAGAAATGGCCGCAAAGGGAGATTGGTTCCTCACTACAGGTCCTTTGCACAGGCTACCAGGTCACGAGCGCGTTGAATCAAATAAAGAATTAACTGAAGTGCTTGACCGTCGCGTTGAGTCGCAGCTTTACATTGTGGATTATATGCTATAATTGACAATCGTTTTTGCAGTGGAGGGTAAATGGCGCAGGGGGTGTCACCACGGGTACTGGTAACAGGCGGAACCGGCTTTGTGGGAAGTCATCTTGTCGAACGACTCCTCCGGAACGGCTATTCCGTTACTTGTCTGGTGAGAGATCTGCGGCATCTGCGCTGGCTTGCGGGCATGGAGGTGCAACTCACACAGGGCGACTGTACTCAGCCCGAATCACTCGCTGCCGCTGTCCAGGGCGTCTCGCTCGTATTCCATTGCGCCGGACTTACCAAAGCCATACATGCCCGCGACTATTACCGCGTGAACCACCTCGGCACGAAGAATCTTTTGGCTGCGTGCGCGCGCCACAATCCCGGCCTGGACAAATTCATACAGGTGTCCAGTCAGGCGGCGGCAGGTCCGAGCCTGGACGGGCGACCGGTGGACGACGGTAATGCTCCCCATCCCGTGTCCGATTACGGCAGGAGCAAACTGCTTGCCGAAGAGGAAGTGCGCGGCTACAAAGATCGGCTACCTGTGGTGATTCTCCGCCCGACGAGCGTCTATGGGCCGAGGGATGTGGACGTATTCGAACTGTTCCGCTGGTCCAGTCGCGGCCTGACTCTCGAGATGACCGGCGGCGACCGGTATCTCAATCTGTGCTACATCGAAGACCTCACAGCGGCGCTGCTGCTCTCGGCCGAACACAGGACGCAGAGCGGCAGCGCCTATTTTGTTGCGGAGAACAGGTCCTACTCGTGGTCGGAATTCAGGTCCCTGCTGCTCTCTACGGGCGGGGTGAAGGCGCGCGCGATCAAAATTCCTTACGGAGCAGCCTACCTGATCGGCCTCGTTTCCGAAATCGGCAGCCTGTTCACCAAAAGGCCGGCACTTGCGAACCGACAGAAGGTGCGGGAAGCCGTGCAGCGCTACTGGCTGTGCGACGTGAGCAAAATCGAAAATGACCTCTGCTTCCAGGCGGAGTATCCCCTCCAGAAAGGGCTGGAACTTACATGGCAGTGGTACAGAAAGAACCAATGGCTGTAGTCGAGGCACCGGATCCGCTGCCGGCTCTTGAGACAAAGGTGCCGGATTTATTTGACAAATGCCGGAAGTACACGACCGCCAAAGAGGTTATGGCCGCCGGGCTGTATCCCTATTTTCACGTTGTGGAATCCGAGCAGAACCCCGAGGTGATTGTCGAGGGCAGGAAAATGCTCATGCTCGGGTCGAACAATTATCTCGGGCTCACCAGCCATCCGCAGGTGAAAGAGGCGGCCATCGCGGCCGTGCAGCAGTATGGCAGTGGCTGCGCAGGATCTCGCTTTCTCAACGGAACTCTCGACATCCATGTGCAACTCGAGGAGAAGCTTGCCGCGTTTTTCCGCAAGGAGGCGGCGCTCACTTTTTCCTCGGGATATCAAACCAATCTCGGGATCATCTCATCCCTCGCCGGCAAGCACGACGTGGTCGTCATCGACAAGCAAGACCACGCCAGCATCATCGACGCCTGCAGGCTATCCTTTGCCGAGGTCAAAAAGTTCAGGCATGACGACATGGGAAGCCTCGAATACATTCTCAAGGAAAGCGCTAACCATGGCAAACTCGTGGTCGTGGATGGCGTCTACAGCATGGAAGGGGATATAGCGCCGCTCCCCGACATCGTCACGCTGTGCAGGAAATACGGGGCGCGGCTTATGGTGGACGACGCTCACGGCATCGGGGTGCTCGGCACGACCGGACGCGGAACGGTGGAACACTTCGGGCTGGAGCAGGAAGTCGACCTCATCATGGGCACCTACAGCAAGTCCCTGGCTTCCATCGGCGGCTTCGTCGCGGCCAGCGAAGAGGTGATTCATTACATGAAGCACACCTCGCGGCCTCTCATGTTCTCCGCCAGCCCGCCGCCTGCGTCGGTAGCGTCCGTCGTCGCGGCGCTGGATATCCTCGACCGGGAACCGGAGCGGCGGGAGCGGCTCTGGCACAGCACGAACAAGATGATGCAGGCCTTCAAACAGATGGGCTACGATACGGGCAATGCCGAAACGCCCATCATTCCGCTCGTCATCGGTGAGATGGAGCGAACGTTCCTGATGTGGAAGACCTTGTATGACGCCGGGGTGTTCGTGAACCCCGTCATCCCGCCGGCGACGACGCCCGGCAGATGCCTCATCCGCACGAGCTACATGGCAACCCATACCGACGAGATGCTCGACCGGGCGCTCGACATGATCGAGAAGGCCGGCAGAGAACTCGGCGTTATCCCTTAGCCGATCGATGGGTGGGACAGTGGACATCGAAGAGGTCAACGGCACGGCCGGCATGCACGAATTCATCCGCTTCCCGTGGAAAGTGTACCAGGGCAACCCCAACTGGGTACCGCCGCTCAGGAACGAAGTAGAATCCCTCCTGAGCGAAAAGAGGAACCCTTTTTTCCAGCACGCCGAAGCCGCCTGTTTCCTCGCGCGCAAGAACGGAGAAACAGTCGGCAGGATCGCCGCGATAATCGACCGCAACCACATCCAATACCATAATGAGCGAACCGGATTTTTCGGTTTCTTCGAATGCCTTGCCGATTGTGCCGTCGCCCGGGAACTTCTGGATACGGCGGCGAAATGGCTCAAAGCGCGCGATATCGAGATCATGCGGGGCCCGATGAACCCGTCGACCAACTACGAGTGCGGGTTTCTTCTCGAAGGCTTCGATTCCCCGCCGATGGTCATGATGACCTACACGCCGGCATACTACCTCGACTACATGGAGCGCTGCGGCCTGACCACGGCGCGCAACCTCTACGCCTACATAACCGTCATCCGGGACGTCGCGGCGGGGGGCAGGCTGGAGAGGCTGGCAGCGGCCGTCAAGGCGCGCGTCCCGGGGCTCACCGTGCGACCGGCGAACATGCGGCAGTTCCCGCGAGAGGTGGAAGCGGTAAAAGAGGTATACAACTCCGCCTGGAACCATAACTGGGGCTTTGTGCCCATGACCGACGCGGAGACCGTGGCCCTGGCGAAAAGGCTCAAACCTCTCATCGTGCCGGAACTGATGATCATGGCCGAAGTCAACGGGAAGCCAGCGGCGTTCTTCGTTGCCGTGCCGGATTACAACCAGGTCCTGGGGAAGCTGAACGGCGCGCTCGGGCCCGTGGAGATCGCGAAATTCCTGTGGTATTCCCGGAAGATCAACGCCATCCGCGTGATGGCCATGGGCGTGTCGGCGGAGTTTCGAAAAAAGGGGCTCGAGGGCCTGCTTTATCTCGAATCCTTCAAGGCGGCCGTGAAGAAAGGTTACGAGCGGGCGGAGTTTTCGTGGATTCTCGAGGACAACATCCTGATGCAGCGCGGCTGTGAGCTCATGGGCGGCAAGCTCTACAAAAAATACCGTATCTATGAAAAGAAAATTTCATGAATCGTCCTGGCAGGAAGTTTTATCGTCTCGCGGGCGGCCTGGGGCTGATTTTTTCATCGCCCGGATAGCCGGTTCCATTGCGAGCAGTCGCTGCAGGCCCGCTGCCAGCGCTATGGTCAAACCCGTCAAGGCGATCCCCGCAATCACGTCGATGACGTAGTGATAGCGAAGATAGACCGTCGAGATGAGCAGTCCCGTTACCACTGGAACAAAAACCGCAAAAAGCTTTTTCTCCCGTTCTTTCCATGCGTAATAAAGGCACATGAGCGAAACGGCTGTATGGCCGCTCGGAAAGGCGTCAGTCTTGTTTTTTTCGAGAGCGTTCAGAGCCCCCTGAATGGTTTCAATCAACGGGTACAACTGCAGGTCCCCGGTCTGCAGGTGGCTGAGAGTAAAGCGGGGGCCGATAGCCGGGACGAGCAGATAGCCGACGTAGGAGAGATAGAAGCAGAGCAGGATGCCGAACAGGACCTCTTCGAACGCCCCGAACCTGCCCTTGGCAATGAGCACGACTCCGAGCGAGAGGGGGATGAAATAGTAACTGATATAGGCGAACTGGAGGAGAGCCGAAAGAGTCGGCCTGATCCACCGTTCCATCCAGACCGTCGGGTGAACGCCGAACATCGAATGATCGACGGCGATAAGGAAGTCATCGAAGGTCGTCGCATGAATGCTGGCGATGAGCTCCCCCAGACTGTTGAAAACAATGGAGACCGTCATCACCGTGATGACAACGGAAAGGTAGAACCCCTTCTTTGCCGTACCCACCCGGGTGCGATACGCGGCAGCCGCCAGGACCGCAACGACCAACGCCGCGTAGGTTGCAAAAAGTCCGGCCCACGCCGGGTTCGCCGGCGCGGAGAAAACCGCAAGGCCGGAGAGCATGGCAAGAAAAAAAATCGTCAGCAGATCGGAGGGTCTCAGGACAGGTTGCATAGTGGTTGATATTTACACTCCCTTCGGCGAAATTGCAATTGCATCATCCATTCCCGGGGACTTCCTGTCTTCGGCATTCCCAAGTCCGGCAGACACCTGAAATTGGGTTAACATATCGCTGGGAAGGATTATGGCCGGAATAGAGATTATTGCTGTGGAAGGGAGATCGGCCTTAAAGGACTTCATTGACCTGCCATGGAGTATCTATGCTGCATACCCCAGGTGGATTCCTCCCCTGAAGAAAGAGGTTCGCCGAATACTGGACCCCCACAGCCACCCTTTCTGGGAGTTTTCCGAGCGCATCCTTTTTCTGGCCCGACGCGGTTCGGAGACGGTGGGCAGAATCGCCGGCATCATCGATCGCCATTCTAACCAGGTTCACAACGAAAAGATGGGCGTCTGGGGATTTTTCGAATGCGCTGACGATCCGGAGGCTGCGGCAGCGCTCTTCGCTTCCGTAGAGACGTGGGTTCGCCAGAAAGGGATGGCCTTCCTGCGAGGGCCGCTCAGCCCTTCGATGAATTACGAGTCGGGATTGCTCATCGAGGGCTTCGATTATCCGCCGGTTGTGGGGATGGCATATAACCCGCCGTATTACCTGCAGCTGGTCGAGTCGTGCGGCTTCACCAAGGAGAAGGACCTGCTGGCCTTCCTGATCGATGGCGAGTACAGGCTGCCGGACTGGATGGAGCGACTTGCTGAACGGACCGCGCAAAAAAAGGGCGTCCGCATCAGGCAAGTCGATCCGAAGCGTTTGGATGCCGAATTCGCCCTGATCAGGGAAATCTACAATGACTCCTGGTCCGGCAACTGGGGGTTCGTGCCTCTGACCGCTAACGAGATGCGGGGCATCCAGAAAAGCGTGCAGCCCTTTGCCGACCCGGAGCTGGTGTTCTTCATGTATTATGATGATGAACCGGCGGCGGTGTGCGTGATCTTTCCTGACGTCAACCCGCTGCTCAAACGCCTCAACGGTCGGATCGGCCTGTCGGGTCTGCTCAAGGCGCTCCTCTATCGGCGGGAAATCAAGGGACTAAGGTTGCTGATGTTCGGGATCAAGGAGAAATATCGACAGCTTGGGCTCCCCATGCTGGCCTTCCACCATATCTATGCGGTTGCCAGGGAAAACAAGAACTATCGGAATCTGGAAATGGGCTGGACCCTGGAGGATAACGAATCGATCAACGCTCTGATCGAGGAAGCAGGCGCCAAAAGATACAAGAAATATCGAATTCTCAGAAAACCCCTATGAAGAGAAAAACCGCCGAGGAAGAGGGCCAAGGGGCTCTGCTCACCGTGATGCGGTGGCTCGCGGGGGTTGCAATCAAATGCTCCCGCCGCAAGCCCAGGCTCTTCGCGCCGGCACAACCCGATGGCTGGAGTGCGCAGCCGATCGCGATCGGGCGCCGCTTTGCCCCCGATGCCGACCTCGATCCCGCCACCGGGATCCCCGTGGGCGACGCGGGCTATTACCTCTATATCCTGAATGAAGCGGCCAACTGGGACTACAGCACGACGGACTCGCTGCTCTTCTCCATCTGGCAGCGTCCATGGGGGCACAGCTGGCTCATCCTGGAAAGTCCCGAGGGGCGCCTGGAATTCGGCCATACCGGTGACCTGGGGCAAGTAAAGCCGCGGTATCATGCCGGCGCGTTTCAGCGAATTCGCGAGGGCCATTCCGATCCGATCGCGTACTTGTGGCAGACGAGGTCTGATGGCAGATTCCAGACCGGCCAGCCCAATCGCCCCCCCACGTTCGTCTGGCGGATGCCGATTACCCGCCGTCGGCATCAACGGATCCATGAATCAGTGCTGCAGCGGACATACGACCAGTTCGGCTTGCGGACCGACAACTGCACCGATATGGTGGTGGCGACGGCGGCGCTGGCAGGCATCCACCTGACCCACCGCATCCGCCTCACCGGGCCGCAGGAAGTGAAGATTTGGGGCCGCAAACGGCGGATTTGGACGGATCCCCAATACCGCATACTGGATTACAGTACGCCCGACGTGCTGGAAACGGACCTGCGCCATTTGGCCCAATTGGGAATCGGCAGCGATGTGACCGAATGGTACCTGGCTTCGCAGTGGCGACGATCGCGCAGAGACGTGGGCGTATCGAGTGACACCGAACCAATGGGCGAATTGTCATGAACAGGAGTAAGAATGGTTTTGCAGCTCAGTTCTGACCTGGCGGCCGAGCATCGGGTTTCCCTCATCGCTTTCGTCTGGCGGCCGCAGGAGATCACCCCGGCGCTGCTGCAAATGGCCCAGCGAACCGGGAGCCGAGCCATCTTCGATTTTTCCATGACTGATGTGGACGAGCTACGCTCTTGTTTGCGAATGGCGGACCCGGCCGGCCACGTCAGGGATATCAAGATTTCGTTCCCTGCCTTCCTTGACTCAGCCTTGGAGCCGTTACTGAGGGAAACCGGGGTGCAAAACATTTGGGTCGAGTGCCACCCCCTGTTCATGCAAGGCAATCCTCTCCTCTTTCTCCAGAGATTGCGGGAACTATCGGCCACCTGCCGTTGCTTTCCAATCACGGGCGACATCGATTTCCTGGCCGCATTGATCAAGGAGAACCCGGGCGTCGGGCGCATCGTCCTGAAGGGCTGCGAAGCCTCCGGATTCGTCGGCGCCGAGACGACCACGGCTCTCTATTCGATGCTCATGGCGATGCTGCCCGCACCGGCAAAGTCCCTCGACATCCTCCTCTGGGGAGGCGTCGCCACCCCCGAAGCGGCCGCGGCATTTCTGGCGACCGGAGCGGCCGGGATCGTTTTCGAGAGCCTCCACTGGCTGACCGACAGGGTTGCCATCGACGAGGTTCAGCGCCAGCGGCTTGCCAGGCTCCGCCTGGATTCTACTGATTTGGTCGGCGTGAACCTGCAGGTTCCCTGTCGCCTTTTCAACAAGGGAAACTCGCTGGCGTTCAAGGAGATCAGGTCTTTCGAAGACTCGCTGTTCGGAGCAAAGGACCGGGGGGAAAGCCGCCGCGCCTTCGTAAGCCAGGTGCAGTCCAGGTCCCTTCACCCCCTGGAGAGCCAGTTCGGTCCGGACGAAGTCGTTCCTCTGGGTGTGGAGGCAGCCTTCGCCGCATCGTTCGTCGAGCGTTTCGGCGTCGGAACCGAGGCGGCCGTGCAAGCCTTCATGGAGGAAATCCGCCGCCTGTGCCGCCAGGCTGAGACAAAAAAGGATGGCTTTCTCGACAGCCCGGCAGCTGCAGAGATGGGAACCCGCTACCCCTTTGTCCAGGGCGCCATGTCCTGGATCACCGATATCCCGGAGTTTGCCGCACGCGTCGCCGATGCCGGTGGCTTGCCCACCATCGCCCTTGGCCTGATGGACGCCGAGACCCTCGACCGGAAGCTGGGACGCCTGCCGGAGACCATGGGCGGGCGCCCTTATGCCCTGAATGTCGTCACTTTGGCGGAAAACCCGTTCCGGGAGATCCATCTGGCCTGGATCAAGAAGCAGAGACCGCGCTTTGTCGTGATCGCAGGGGGCGATCTCTCCCATATAAGAGAACTGATCGAATGCGGTCTGGAGGTCATTTACATCGCGCCTGATGCTGCGCTGTTGCGGCTCGCCCTTGAGGCGGGCGCGAAATACGTGGTCTGCGAGGGGTATGAAGCCGGCGGCCACGTCGGGCAGCATAGCACGCTCACCCTGGCGCAAATGGTGCTGGAGCTCAAGCGTCGCACGCCCTCCCTGTTCCAAAGCTGCCGGGTGATTCTTGCCGGGGGTATTTTCAATCGGCAGACCGCATTCATCGCCGCCATGCTCGGCGCCGACGCCATCCAGATGGGCACCGCCTACCTGGCCACCCGGGAGATCGTTGAAACGGGGGCCCTGACGGCCCTCTATCAACGGTTGGTCCTGGAATCGCCGCCGGGAGGTACCGTCGTTTCAGGCAAGGAAACCGGACTTCGGGTGCGGTCCCTGCGGACCCCGAGAACGGAAACGGTTCTATCCCTGGAGAGGGATTTTGCCGCGGATGACCAGGGCGAAGCCGTTTTCCGGACGCGGATGGAGGAAATGACGGCGAGGAGCCTGTTCATCGCGGCCCGCGGCATGGACAGGTCGGGCAAGACGCCTCTGGATGAGCAGACGTGCCTGGAACGCGGGCAGTTCATGAGCGGGTCCTGCGCCGCCCCCATCCGTACGATCAGCAGCCTGCAGGCTTTGCACCGCGAGCTGGTCGAAGGGCCGCTCCTGCTTCAGCAGCCCGTTGTCGGGGAACTCGGGGCCGGCGGGGAACCTTCAGCCGCGACGCCGCTGTCCATGGAAAAACCCTCTCCCACGGTCGGCTATGGACAACAGCGCGTCGCTCCCCCCGGGTACGCGCAGGACAGGATTGCCATCACCGGGATGAGCATCATCAATGCCCTGGGAAAGAGTCCGGAGGACGTCTGGGCCGCCAGCCTGGCCATGCAGAGCGGGATTACGCTGGTGCCGCCGTCCCGGTGGGATCACAGCCATTTTTATGATCCCCGGCCGCAGGTATCGGACCGGACCTACTGCAACGTCGGTGCCTTCCTGGATTTTCAAGTCTCCCGCACTGAACTCGGAATTCCGCCCCAGGATTTCCGCTCCATGACCTCCGCCACCAAACTCACCCTCTGGCTGGCGGACAAGGCGCTCCGGGCTTCCGGCCTCCTGGAGTCGGGCATCCCCCGCGAACGTATCGCCGTCATCATTGCCCAGAACTCGGGAGAGGCGGCGGGGACGCTCAACAGCACCATCATCAGGGCCTACGTACGCGACATCCTCGCCGCCATCAAAAGGGCCGTACCCCTGACGCCGGAGCAGGAGCGCGCCATCGAACAGGAGGTGAAGTCCGGGCGCATGGCCCCGGACGACACGACATTGCTGGGCAGACTCAACTGTGCTGCCCCCGGCTTCATCTGCAACCGGTACGGGTTCAAGGGACCCAGCTTTGCCGTATCCGCGGCCTGCTCGAGCTCACTGGTCGCCCTTTACAACGCCATGCAGATGATCCGCAACGGCATCATCGACGCTGCCGTCGTTGGTGGGGGCGAAGAGGATCTCACCCACCTGCATTATCTGGAGTTCGCCGCCGTCGGCGCCCTCTACGGGTTGTCCGGACGGGAGAGGCCCGCGCCCCAGACCTCCCGCCCCTTCGATGCGCAAAGAGACGGGCTGGTCCTTGGCGAAGGCGGCGGCATGCTCGTCATCGAACGGGAAAACCTGGCGCGCGCCAGAGGGGCGCGCATCGAGGCTATCGTCACCGGCATGGGCGCGAGCAACAGCTGGCTGGGCATGGTCGAATCCGCCAGTGTCACTCAGGAGCTCGCCATTCGCGCCTCGTTCCAGGGGCTGCCCTACGGACCCGATGCCGTGGACCTGGTGGAATGCCATGCCACGAGCACCCGGCAAGGCGACGTGCAGGAGGTTCGTGCCCTGAAGACCTTCTTCAAGCCTTCCAAACGCACGGTGCTCACGTCGCTCAAATCCCAGATCGGGCACACGCTGGGCGCCTCGGGCATCAACAACCTGATTCGCGGAACCATGGCCATGCAGGCCGGGGTTTTTCCCGCTACCCTCAACTATGAACATCCAGACCCCGAAATGGGCCTGCCGGGATCGGGTCTGCTCATCAACACCGAGCCCTTTGCCTGGAAATGCCGGGGCAACCAGCCAAGAAGGCTTCAGGTCAACGCCTTCGGCTTTGGCGGTTCCAACTACGTGGTCCAGGTGGAGCAGGCCATGGATGCCACGGATACGGTCATGGTCTGCCCGAACCAGGCGTCCAGCCTTGCTGCGGCGCCGGGCATCGACCCGGCACCGGTTCAGGGCATCTCCTTCTTCCGGACCGAACTGGACGGCAGCGACTACCGCCTGGCGGTTGTGGCAGAGTCTGCGAGCGAGGCGCTCACGCGCAGCGAAAGGTCGCTCTCGCAGGCCGAAGCCGGCAGCGGCTCGCCCAAGGCGTTGCGCTCCCTGGCGCAGCAGGGGATTTTCCTGCGCCGCGAAGATGCGCCGGTCCTGCCGCTCGCCTTCGTCTTTCCCGGGCAGGGATCACAGTATGCAGGAATGGGACAGGAGCTCTACGAGTCCTTTCCCGTCATCAAGGAATGGCTGGACCGGGCGGCAGCGGCAGCGGACTTCGACCTCCTTCACCTCATGTTCCACGATCGCGAGGAGAATCTACAGAAGACCCGGTGGCAGCAACCTGCCCTGTTCGCCATGGAACACGCCATGGCCCGGCAGCTCATCAGCCTTGGGATACAGCCGGTTGCGATGGCCGGCCACAGTTTGGGCGAGTTGACCGCCTTGTGCCTGGCCGGGGTCTTTTCCGTGGAGGACGGGTTCCGCATTGTGAACCAGAGGGCCATCTGCATGGACAAGGCCGCTGTCGCCAACGTCGACCCCGGCGTCATGGCGGCCACGGACGCCCCTCTGGAATTGCTGCAGGAGATGCTCCAGGGACGGGACGCACTCCATATCAGCAATATCAATTCACC
>DASPGW010000010.1 GCA_035620395.1 Desulfuromonadales bacterium
GTTCCAGTATTTCGTACAGCGTATTCCGCTTGGCCGGGATGAAGCCGGCGCCGCGGGCAAGCTCGATGATCTCCTCGATCGACAGGCGGAAAGAACAGCCGGCGGCCGCCACCACGTTCTCCTCGAGCATCGTGCCACCGAGGTCGTTGGCGCCGAAGAAGAGGGCCACCTGCGCCATCATCGCCCCCTGGGTGACCCAGCTCGCCTGGATGTTTTCGACGTTGTCGAGGACGATGCGCGAGAGGGCGAGGACCTTGAGGTATTCAACGCCGCTCGCCGTCTCGCCGCCGAGTTCGGTGTTGGCGGGCTGAAAGGTCCAGGGGATGAAGGCGGTGAAACCGTCGGTCCGCGCCTGGATCTCGCGCACCCGAAAGAGATGCTCGACGATGTCCTCAGGCTTCTCCCGGCTGCCGAACATCATGGTGGCTGTGGTGCGCATCCCCAGGGCGTGCGCCTCCTCCATCACCGCCGCCCAGTCGCGCCAGCCGATCTTGTTGGGGGAGATCTCTTTCCTGACCTCGTCGACCAGCAGCTCGGCGCCGCCGCCGGGGACCGAGGCGAGCCCCGCCGCCTGCAGCCGGCGCAGGCACTCGGGCATGGCGAGCCCGGAGAGACTGGCAATGTGGATCACCTCGGCCGGCGACAACGAATGAATCTGCACCGCCGGGAAGCTTTTCCTGATTTGCCGGAATATCTCCTCGAACCACTCGATCTTCAGGTCGGGGTGCAGCCCCCCCTGCATCAGCAGTTGGGTGCCGCCATGCTCGACCAGCTCGGCCACCTTGCGCAGAATCGTCTCGTAAGGCAGGACATAGGCATCAACCGCCTCCGCCGGCCGGTAGAAGGCGCAGAATTTACACTGGGACTGGCAGACATTGGTGTAGTTGACGTTGCGGTCAACGACGAAAGTCACCCGGCCGTGCGGGTGCATCCGGCGCCGGATGCCGTCAGCGAGCTTGCCGACGGCGAGCAGGTCGGCCTCGGTCAGCAGCCAGAGAGCCTCCTCCCGATAAAGCGGGACGCCGGCGGCGATTTTGTGGCGGATCTTATTCATCATAAAACCAAAATTCTTTTGCCACAGAGATCACGGAAAAGACCAACGATAAAGGCGTTGATGTTTAATGCCATACAAGGCTCCGTTTTTCTCTGTGTCCTCTGTGAACTCTGTGGCTAATAGGTTCTCAACGCGTTGTACAGCGTATCCCGCTCCACCGGCACCCTGCCCGCCTTGCGGATGAGGCCGACGATCTGCTCCTTGGCCAGCGCCTGCGGCGAGTCGGCGCCGGCGTCGTGGCCGATCTTTTCCTCGACCACCGTGCCGTCGAGGTCGTTGACCCCGAAGGCGAGGGCCACCTGGGCAATCTTGAGTCCGAGCATCACCCAGTAGGCCTTGACGTGCCGGAAATTGTCGAGATAGAGGCGGCTGATGGCCAGGGTCTTGAGGGCATCGACCCCGCCGACCCCCTTGGCGCCGGGAACCCGCGTGTTGTCGGGCTGGAAGGCGAGAGGGATGAAGGCCTGGAAGCCGCCGGTGCGATCCTGCAGCGCCCGCAGCTTCGCGAGGTGATCGACCCGGTCGGCGTACTCCTCGACGTGGCCGAAGAGCATGGTGGCGTTGGTCTTGAGGCCCGCCCGGTGGACCGTCTCGGTCACCTCCAGCCAGCGTTCGCCGGAGATCTTCTCCGGACAGATCTTGGCCCGCACCCGCTCTCCCAGTATCTCCGCCCCGCCGCCGGGCATCGAGCCGAGTCCCGCCTCCTTGAGCTCGGCGATCACCTGCTCGACGCGCTGACCGGTAATCCTGGCGAAGTAGTCGATCTCAACGGCGGTGAAGGCCTTGATGTGCAACTGCGGGTTGTCGGCCCGGATGGCGGCAAGCATCTCCAGGTAGAAGTCGAAGGGAAGATCGGGGTGCAGCCCCCCGACCATGTGGATCTCCGTCGCCCCGCAGGCAGCAGCCTCGGCGCACTTTTCGAGGATGTCGTTGAGCGCCAGGGTGTAGCATCCATCGTCATCCACCCCCTTGCTGAAGGCGCAGAAGGTGCAGCGGTTGACGCAGAGGTTGGTGTAGTTGATGTGGCGGTTGACGTTGAAGAAGACCCGCTGGCCGTTCTTCTTACGGTTGGCCAGGGCGGCCAGCTCGCCAATCGCCAGCAGGTCGTCGGCGGCGAAGAGTTCCAGCGCCTCGGCGTCGGAGACGCGGGCGCCGTTTTCGATCTTGGTTCGGATGTTTTCAAATAGTCTGGTCATGAATATTCTTGCCTCACGCCCACTCGCTGCGCTCGCTCAAGGCGCAAAGTCGCTCCGAAGACCCCGATGCTCTTGCACTTCTTTGCGTTCTTTGCGGCTTTGCGCGAAAAAATCCTTTCTGGGTTCATGCTGTTGATTGTTCATCCCTTCTCCTCACCCCAGCGCTGGAAGAGCCTGTGCTTGACCCCGAGGCTGTCGAGGATCTTGCCAACGACAAAATCGACCAGTGCTTCGACCGTCTTCGGCCGGTGGTAGAAGGCCGGCATCGCCGGCAGGATGTGGGCGCCGGCGCGGGCCAGGGTGAGCAGGTTCTCCAGATGAATCTGGTTGAGCGGCGTCTCCCGGGGGACGAGGATCAGGTTGCGCCGTTCCTTGAGGACCACGTCGGCAGCCCGCTCGACGAGGTTCTCGCTCATGCCGGCGGCGATGCGCCCCGCCGTCCCCAGCGAGCAGGGGGCGATCACCATGGCGTCGGGAGCGGAGGAGCCGCTGGCGATGGGGGCGAAGAGATCCCTCTCGTCGTAGTGCTCCAGGCGCTTGCTGCCGCCGAAGTAGTCGCGCATCAGCTGCTTGCACGCCGAGGGCGGGCCCTCCCATTCGAGTCCCGTCTCGTAGCGCAGCACGTCGAGCCCCGACCTGGTCAGCAGCAGGGCCACCCGGCACTCCGCCTTGAGCAACTCCTCGGTCAGGCGCAGGCCGTAGATCGATCCGGAGGCCCCGGTGATGGCGACGACGATCTGTTTCATGGAAATGGTCCTTTGTAGGAGCGGCGCTTGCTCCGCCCCCTTGGGCGCGGCAAGCAGCGCCCCTACCTGTTGATTACACCAGCGCGTCGACCAGCGTGAAGAGGAAGATGGTCACGCTGATCCAGCCGTTCATGTTGAAAAAGGCGGCGTCGAGCCTCGAAAGGTCGTCGGGCTTGACCAGCCGGTGCTCGTAGGCGATCAGTCCACAGACTACAAAAAGCCCCAGGTAGTAGATCCAGCCCAGGGGCACGCCGAGGGGCAGCAGCGCCAGCAGCGCCACCATCACCCCGTGGAAAACCTTGCCGACCAGAATGGCGTTCTTGACGCCGAGCCGCGCCGGGATCGAGTGCAGGCCCTTCTCCCGGTCGTAGTCGACGTCTTGCAGGGCATAGAAGATGTCGAATCCGGCCACCCAGAAGAGGACTGCCAGCCCCAGCGCCACCACCGGCCACTGGAGATCGCCGCGCAGGGCAATCCAGGCTCCGATCGGCGCTCCTGCCAGGCAGACGCCGAGGACCAGGTGCGCCAGGGAGGTGAAGCGCTTGCACAAGGCATAGAGGACAAACAGGCCGAGAGCGACGGGTGCCAGGAAGAAACAGAGAGGGTTGAGCATCCAGGCCGCCCACAGCAGCAGAGCGGTCGAAACGCCGACGAACAGCCACGCCTCGACCCGCGAGACCTTGCCGGCCGGGATGTGGCGGGAAGCGGTGCGGGGGTTCCCGGCGTCGATTTTCGCATCGATGATGCGATTGAGCCCCATCGCCGCGCTGCGGGCGCCGACCATGGCGACGCAAATCCAGAAAAGCTGGCCGACGCTCGGCGGCGCACCGCTGGCCAGCGACGCCAGGGTCGCCCCCATCAGGGCGAAGGGGAAGGCGAAGACGGTGTGGGAGAACTTGATCATCTCCAGCAGGCTGCGGGTCTTGTCGAAAAAAGCGGTGGTCATGAGTTCCTCAAGGCGGCGGTCCAAGCCAGAACCATAAAGACGATACTTTACACCGGTGCCCGCGGGCGTTCAAGGCCTTTCGCCCTTCGCGGCATCGCCCGTCGGCGGAGCCACGCGGAAAAGCTGGTATAATGCGGCTACGATCGGGTTGCCCGCACAAAGAGACGACACGATTATTTCCCCTGGCCTCGAAAGCACCGCGTGACCGGGATGACCTTCGACGAGTTCCTCAAGGCGGCCTGCCCGCCCCTTGATCTGGAATGGCGCAAGTACCGGCGGCGAACCAGCCGACACCGGGTCGAGGCGCGCCTGCGGGAACTCGGCCTCGACGGCTTTGCCGGCTATCTGGAACGGCTGCGGAGCGACCCGACCGAGGCGGCCGGTCTGGCCGACCGGATGCGGGTGACCGTCAGCCGCTTTTTCCGAGAGCGGCAGCTCTGGGAGGGCCTCTTCCAGACCGTACTGCCCACCCTGCTGCGGGAGAGGTCACCGACCGATCCGCTTCGCCTCTGGAGCATCGGTTGCTGCGGCGGGGAGGAGCCTTATACCCTGGCGCTTCTGTGGCGGGAGCGTTTTGCACCGCGACCGGTGGATATCCTCGCCACCGACATCGACGCCGCCAGCCTGGAGCGGACAAGGGCGGCCGTCTACGCCGTGAGCTCGCTGCGCGAGGTGCCGGCGGTCCTGCGCCAGCGCTATTTCCGCCGACAGGACCACCGCTGGCGCCTCGATGCGGCCATCGCCGGGCAGGTCCATTTCGCCGTCCATAACCTGATGACCGATCCCCTCCCCGTCGGCCTCGACCTGATTCTCTGCCGCTACCTCGCCTTCACCTACTACCACGGCGAGCGCCGCCTCCTCGCGGCCCGCCGCCTGTGGCAGGCGCTGCGGCCGGGCGGCGCGCTGATGATCGGCCGCAAGGAGCAGCTCGGCCCGGCAGGAGCCCTCTTCACCCCCTGGCCGGAGGCGTCCGGCATCTTCCGCAAGCAGCCGGCTGACGCCGCCACCCTTCCGCTTGACCTTCGCCCCGGGCGTGATACTGGTTAAAGAGAAACAGCCCGATTGCCGAACGGAGAAGCGACGCATGCTCTTTGCCACCAGCCGTCAGGCCAGAATTCAGGAGATGCTGCGCACCATCGAAGCCGAGTGCGCCCTGACCGCCGGCTACACCGGCCTCCGCGCCATCCGCCCGGAAGTCATGGCGGCGATGGCGAAGGTGCCGCGGGATGAGTTCGTGCCGCCCGATATCCGGGCGCACGCCTTTGCCAACAACGCCCTGCCGATCGGCGATGGGCAAACGATATCGCAGCCGTTCATCGTCGCCCTGATGACCGACCTGCTCAATCCCGAAAAGGATGCTGTGATCCTCGAGGTTGGCACCGGCTCGGGCTACCAGGCGGCGGTGCTTGCCGAACTGGTCCGCCAGGTCTACAGCCTGGAGATTATCCCTGAGCTGGCGGCACAGGCGGCCGGGCGCCTGCACCGCCTCGGCTACGGCAATATCGAGGTTCGCAAAGCGGATGGCCACCAAGGATGGCGGGAGCATGCCCCCTTCGACGGCATCATCGTCACCGCCGCCGCTACCCACGTCCCGCCGCCGCTCACGGAGCAGTTGCGGCCCGGCGGTCGACTGGTGATCCCCGTCGGGCTGCCGTACATGCACCAGGAGTTGCTGCTGATTGAAA
>DASPGW010000011.1 GCA_035620395.1 Desulfuromonadales bacterium
GATGGTCATGCCCGGCGACAACATCGCCATGACCGTCAGCCTGATCACCCCGATCGCCATGGACAAGGAGCTGCGCTTCGCCATCCGTGAGGGTGGCCGGACCGTCGGCGCCGGTGTTGTCAGCGAAATCATCGAGTAATAGAGGATAGTCACATGCCGAGCCAGAAGATAAGAATTCGTTTAAAGGCTTATGACCACAAGCTGCTCGATCTTTCGGTCAACGAGATCGTCGACACCGCCAAGCGTACCGGCGCCCGGGTGGCCGGACCGATTCCGCTGCCGACGATCATCAACAAGTACTGCGTGCTGCGCGGTCCGCATGTTGACAAGAAGAGCCGTGAGCAGTTCGAAATGCGCACCCACAAGCGCCTCCTGGACATCCTGGAGCCGACCCAGCAGACCGTGGATGCGCTGATGAAACTCGATCTGTCCGCCGGCGTTGACGTCGAAATCAAGCTCTAGTTCATTATCTACTACGACAGGTAAGGGTACTTGCAATGATAAAGGGAATCTTGGGTAAGAAGCTGGGGATGACCCAGGTCTTTGCCGCGGATGGCCGGTGCATACCGGTGACGGTCGTCGAGGCCGGCCCCTGCGTGGTGCTGCAGAAAAAAACCGTGGCCACGGATGGCTACAACGCTCTGCAGCTCGGCTTCGGGGCCAAAAAGAGTCATCGGGTGAACAGGCCGGAGATGGGTCATTTCAAGAAGGTCGGCAAGGGGGCCTTTGCCCATCTGCGCGAGCTTCGGGCCGAGAGCGTCGACAATTACAATGTTGGCGACGAACTCACCTGCGACAGTATCTTTGCCGCCGGCGACATCATCGACGTGACGGGGACCAGCAAGGGAAAGGGGTTCCAGGGGGTCATCAAGCGCTGGAACTTTGCCGGCGGCCGCGCGACCCATGGTTCCATGTTCCATCGTGCGCCTGGTTCCATCGGTGCCAGTGCCTGGCCTTCCCGTGTCTTCAAGGGAAAGAAGATGGCCGGCCAGATGGGCAATGAACGGGTGACCGTGCAGAGCCTGCAAGTGGTGGAAGTTCGCCCGGACGAAAACCTGATATTGGTCAAGGGTGCCATCCCTGGGGCGAAGAACTCCCTGGTGATAATCCGCAAGGGCATCAAGGCCAAGAAAAAATAGCCTTTGCGCTGATGATTTTGGAGAACGACCATGGCAAAGATAGCTGTCTACGACATAAATAAAAACCAGGTGGCCGAGCGTGAGCTTGCTGATGACATCTTCAATTCCGATGTCCGCTCCTACCTGATTCACGACATGGTGCGCTACCAGCTGGCGGCCCGCCGGCAGGGTACGGCCGATTCCAAGACCCGCAGTGAGGTCCGGGGCGGCGGCAAGAAGCCGTATAAGCAGAAGGGTACCGGCAACGCCCGTCAGGGCTGCATCCGCGCTCCGCATTATGTCGGCGGCGGTACCGCCTTCGGTCCGCATCCCCGCGACTACGACTTCAAGCTGAATCGCAAGGTGAAGAAGGCAGCTCTCAAGAGCGCCATCTCGGTGCGCTTCAAACAGGAGAAGCTGACGGTGCTCAACGCTCTCGAGCTTGAGAAGATAAGCACCAAGGGGTTTGTTGAAATCCTCAACCGCTTCGACCTGGCCAACGCCCTTGTGGTGATTGACGGGGCCAACCCGGCTGTCGAGCTTTCGGCCCGCAATCTCCCGCAGGTCAAGGTGCTGCGAGCCGAGGGTGTCAATGTCTACGACGTGATGAAGTACCGCAATCTGGTGCTCACCGAGGGGGCCGTCTCCCAGTTGGAAGGAGCGTTAGCGTAATGAAGCCGCTATACAGAATCATCAGGCAGCCGCTGGTCACCGAGAAGACCAGTCTGCAGAAGGAAGCAGGTCGGGTGGTGGCGTTTGAAGTCTCCATCGATGCCAACAAGATCGAGATCAAGCAGGCCGTTGAGAAGGCCTTCGATGTCAAGGTCGAGAACGTCAACACGGTGCTGGTGGCCGGCAAGGTGAAGCGCGTGGGCCGCAACTTCGGCAAGCGTTCCAACTGGAAGAAAGCCTATGTCACCTTGGCCGAAGGCAGCAACATCGATTTCTTTGGCGTCTAACGGACTGTTATTCAGCGATACGGAGTTACCATAATGGCGATCAAAAAGTTCAAGCCGACCTCGCCGGGACGTCGTCACATGACCGCCTCGACTTTCGAGGAGATCACGACTGCCACCCCCGAGAAGTCTCTTGTCGCTCCTCTGAAGCGCAGCTTCGGCCGCAACAGCTACGGGCGTATCACCAGCCGTCACACCGGCGGCGGGCACAAGCGCAAGTACCGGCTGATCGATTTCCGGCGGGACAAAAAGGAGGTTCCGGCGAAGATCGTATCGATCGAGTACGACCCCAACCGTTCGGCGCGCATTGCGCTGCTCAATTATGCCGACGGTGAAAAGCGTTATATTCTGGCCCCCATCGGCATCAGCGTCGGCGACACCGTTGTTGCCAGCGACAAGGCCGACATCAAGCCCGGCAACGCTCTTGCCATCCGCGCTATTCCTCTCGGTACCTGGGTGCACAATGTGGAACTCAAGGTCGGCAAGGGGGGACAGTTGGCCCGCAGTGCCGGCACCTACGCCATGATTGCAGCCAAGGAAGGCAAGTACGCCCAGTTGCGGATGCCCTCCGGCGAGGTTCGCCTGGTGCTGCAGGAGTGTTGTGCCACCATCGGTCAGGTCGGCAACGCGGATCACGAGAATGTCAAGATTGGCAAAGCCGGTCGCAATCGCTGGCTCGGCAAGCGTCCGCAGTCCCGTGGTGTGGCGATGAACCCGGTCGACCATCCGCATGGCGGTGGCGAGGGCAAGAGCTCCGGTGGGCGGCATCCGGTCACGCCGTGGGGTGTGCCGACCAAGGGTTACAAGACCCGTGTCAACAAACGGACCGACCGCTTCATTGTGCGGCGGAAGCAGAAATAAGCCTTTGTAGATAGAGGAGACGGCAGTGGCTAGATCGATTAAAAAAGGGCCGTATATCGAGGAGAGTCTTCTCCGCAAGGTTGATGTCGAGGGCGGGACCACCTCCAAGAAAGTGATCAAGACCTGGTCGCGGCGTTCTACCATCATCCCGGAGTTCGTCGGTCATACGTTCGCCGTGCACAATGGCAAGAAGTTCATCCCGGTTTTCGTCACCGAGAACATGGTCGGTCACAAGCTGGGGGAGTTCGCCCCGACGCGCACCTATTACGGGCACGGCTCCGACAAGAAGAGCAAACTCAAGAAAAAATAGCGATAGCGCTAAGGAGTACTAGTTCATGGAAGCCAGAGCCAAACTGAGATATGTGCGCCTCTCTCCCCAGAAGACTCGACTGGTTGTGGATATGGTGCGCGGCAAGAGGATTCAGGAGGCGTTGAACATTCTGAAGTTCTCTCCGCAGAAGGCGGCTGACGTCGTCTCCAAGTTGGTGAGTTCCGCCGTGGCTAATGCCGAGCAGCAGGGCGTCTCCGACGTCGACCGACTTTTCGTCAAGGCAATCTCTGTTGACCAGGGGCCGGTGCTCAAGCGCTTTTTGCCCCGGGCGCAGGGCCGGGCCACCAAGATACGCAAACCGACCAGTCACATTACCGTCGTTCTCGACGAAAAGTAAATTGTCCAAGGAGGTGATAGTTTGGGCCAGAAAGTTCATCCAATAGGATTTCGTCTCGGGATCATCCGGACCTGGGATTCCAAGTGGTACGCGGAAGGCGATTACGCCAGGCTGCTCCATGAGGATATCAAGCTGCGTTCTTATCTGAAAAAGCGGCTCTATCATGCCGGGATTTCTAAGATCGAGCTTGAGCGGGCCGCCAGCAAGGCGAAGATCAACATTTTTGCCGCCCGTCCCGGCATAATCATCGGCAAGAAGGGTTCCGAGGTCGAGGCCCTCAAGAAAGAGCTGGCCAAACTCACCGACAAGGAAGTCTTCATCAATATTCAGGAAGTGCGCAAACCGGAAATTGACGCCCAGTTGGTGGCTGAAAACGTCGCACTGCAGCTCGAGCGCCGGGTCGCCTTTCGCCGCGCCATGAAGAAGAGCGTCAGTCAGGCACTCAAGTTCGGTGCGCAGGGGATCAAGATCAACTGCAGCGGACGCCTTGGCGGCGCCGAGATGAGTCGGACCGAGTGGTATCGCGAGGGCCGTGTCCCCCTGCATACCCTGCGTGCGGACATCGATTACGGTTTTGCCGAAGCGAAGACGACCTACGGCATCATCGGCGTCAAGGTTTTGATCTTCAAGGGCGAAATCCTCAAGCAGGAACCGAAATAGCACGGGACAGGAGTCACAGTCATGTTGATGCCCAAGAAGGTTAAACATAGAAAACAGTTCAAAGGTCGCATGACCGGCGCGGCAACCGGTGGAACCGCCCTCAATTTCGGCGACTTCGGTCTGCAGGCACTGGAGTGTGGCTGGCTCTCTTCGCGGCAGATCGAGGCAGCCCGTCGCGCCATGACCCGTTACGTCAAGCGCGGGGGTAAAATCTGGATTCGCGTTTTCCCCGACAAGCCGCTCACCCGCAAACCTGCCGAAACTCGTATGGGTAAGGGGAAGGGTTCGCCGGACAGTTGGGTCGCTGTGGTTCGCCCCGGCCTGATGCTTTACGAAATGCAGGGAGTTGAAGAGGAAGTGGCCCGCGAGGCGCTACGCCTTGCTGCACACAAACTCCCCATGAAGACCAAATTCGTGATCAGGGAGGAGGCGGGCCATGAAGGCTGAAGAAATCAAGGACCTCAACATCGAGGAACTGCAGAAGAAGGCGCAGGAGCTCAACCAGGAACTGTTTAACCTGCGTTTCCAGTTGCACACCGGCCATCTGGAAAATACCTCCCGAATTACCCAGGCCAGAAAAGATATTGCCCGGGTGCAGACGGTTCTGCGGCAGAAACAGGGATAAAGAGGATTACGAGGACGGATATGGCGACTGAGCGTGGCAATCGGAAAACCCGAGTCGGGATTGTGGTCAGCGATAAGATGGACAAGACCGTGGTGGTCAACGTCGATCAACTGGTCATGCATCCTGTTTACAAGAAATACATCAAGCGCCGTGTGAAGTGCAAGGCACACGACGAGCAGAACAGTTGTGCTGTTGGCGACAAGGTGCTGATCGTGGAGACCAGGCCGCTGTCCAGGGACAAGCGGTGGAGAGTCCGCGAAATTTTGGAAAAAAACGTAACCGTTTAGGAGATACGTATCATGATTCAGATGCAGACGATGCTTGATGTCGCAGACAACTCCGGTGCTCGGAGACTTTGCTGCATCAAGGTGCTCGGCGGCTCCAAACGGAAATACGCCGGCCTTGGGGATATCATCATCTGCTCCGTCAAGGAGGCTCTCCCCAATTCCAAGGTCAAAAAGGGTGATGTGGTACGTGCTGTGATCGTCCGGACCGCCAAGGAGGTCCCTCGTCCCGATGGCTCGTACATCCGGTTCGACAACAACTCCGCCGTCGTGGTCAACCCTGCCGGTGAGCCCGTCGGAACCCGTATTTTCGGACCCGTCGCCCGTGAACTTCGTGCCCGTAAGTTCATGAAGATCGTTTCGCTGGCGCCTGAAGTTCTTTAATACAGCAACAGGGAGATAGGTTACAATGGCGAGCAATAAGCTTCATGTCAAAAAAAATGACATGGTGATGATCATAGCGGGAAAGGATAAGGGGAAGACGGGCAAGATCATGCGCGTTCTGGCCGACAAGGGCCGGGTCGTGGTGGAAAGCCTCAACGTGGTCAAGCGTCATTCCCGTCCCACCCGTGCCAATGCCGAAGGTGGAATAATCGAGAAGGAGGCGCCGTTGGCGGCCTCCAACGTCCTGCTGCTTTGCGGCGCCTGCAACAAGCCGACCCGTACCGGCATCCGCATTCTCGATGACGGCAGCAAGGCCCGCTTCTGCAAGAAGTGCAACGAGATTGTGGATAAGTAACGGAGAATTTCCATGGCCAGAATGAAAGAAATGTATCAGACCGAGCTGGTGCCTCAGCTGATGAAGGACCTGCAGCTGAAAAATGTGATGGAGGTCCCCCGGGTCGAAAAAGTGGTGATCAACATGGGGCTCGGTGAGGCAATCCAGAACATCAAGGTTCTGGAATCGGCTGTTGACGAACTGAGTCGGCTGACCGGCCAGAAGGCTGTTATCACCAAGGCCAAGAAGTCGATCGCCACCTTCAAGCTCCGCGAGGGGATGCCCATCGGCTGCATGGTGACTCTGCGTCGCGATCGGGCTTACGAGTTCCTCGACCGCCTGATCAATGTCGCGCTGCCCCGCGTCCGCGACTTCAAGGGCGTTTCGTCCAAGGCCTTCGATGGTCGCGGCAATTACACGCTGGGGATCCGCGAGCAGATCATCTTTCCCGAGATCGATCTCGACAAGATCGACAAGGTGAAGGGGCTGAACGTGACGATCGTCACCACGGCCAGGACTGACGAAGAGGGGCGCGCCCTTCTGACCAGCCTGGGCATGCCGTTTCGTAAATAGCCGGAAGGATAGCGGAGGAAAGCTGTGGCAAAAAAATCGATGATGATCAAGGCGGAACGGCCGAAGAAATTCGGTGTCAGGGAGTACAATCGTTGTCCTCTCTGCGGCCGACCCCGCGCCTACTATCGCAAATTTGACATGTGCCGGATCTGTCTGCGCAAACTCGCGTCGGAAGGGAAGATTCCGGGCGTGATTAAGTCTAGCTGGTAAAGAGAACTCAAGGAGCTGCATCCATGTCAATGACTGATCCTATCGCGGATATGCTGACCCGCATTCGCAATGCGGGGCTGGCGAAGCACCAGAAGGTGGATCTCCCCTCGTCCAACCTCAAGGTGGCGATCGCCTCGGTGCTCAAGGATCTCGGCTATATCAAGAATTTCAAGACCGTCAGCGACGAGAAGCAGGGCGTGCTGCGGCTTTATCTCAAATTCGACGACGAGAATCTGCCCGTGATCCACGAAATCAAGCGCGTCTCCACTCCCGGTCGCCGTGTCTATGTGAGCAAGGACGAGATTCCCTCGGTTAAGAACGGCCTGGGCTGCGCCATTCTGTCGACCTCGAAGGGCGTGTTGGCCGATGCCGCGGCGCGTGAGGCGCAGGTCGGCGGCGAGCTTCTCTGCACCATCTGGTAGCGCAACCGGCTGAAGGAGTATTGACGATGTCACGAATTGGCAAAAAACCCGTTATGATTCCCGCCGGGGTCAAGATCGCCCTCAGCGGCTCGGCCATCAGCGTCCAGGGGCCCAAGGGCAGTCTGCAGCGGACCCTCGGCACCGGTGTCGATATCGCCGTCGAGGCCGACCAGGTCGTGATCACGCGGCGCGCAGATGGCAAACCCGACCGTTCGCAGCAGGGTCTGACCCGCACGCTGATTGCCAACATGGTCGAGGGGGTGACCAAGGGGTACGCGAGAGTCCTCGAGATCAATGGCGTCGGTTATCGCGCCGATCTCAAGGGGAGCGTGCTCAACCTCGCCCTGGGCTACTCTCACCCCGTCGAATACCCGCTGCCGGAGGGGATCTCGGCCGAAGTGGAGAAACAGACCAAGGTCACGGTTCGGGGAATTGATAAGGAACTGGTCGGTGCGACGGCGGCGAAGATACGTTCGTTCCGTGGTCCCGAGCCCTACAAGGGCAAGGGGATCAAGTACGCCGACGAGCGGATCATCCGCAAGGCCGGCAAGACCGGCAAAAAATAAGTGATTAGAGGCCAAGGAGAAAGACTGTGAGCGTCGCAAACGAAAGACGTCAGGCACGCACGAAGCGCCAGGTGCGGGTACGCCGCAAGGTTCGGGGAACATCCGGGCGGCCGCGGCTCTGCATCTTCCGCAGTGCCAAACATATTTACGCCCAGATCATCGAGGATGGCACCGGCAGGACGCTGGTGGCCACTTCGACCGTCTCCAAAGACGTTGCCGACGGGCAGAAATATACCGGTAATGTTGAGGCTGCCAAGGCGGTGGGTATCGCCATCGCCAAAAAAGCCCTGGAACAGAACATTAAGCAGGTGGTCTTCGACCGCAACGGTTTCCTGTACCACGGCCGCGTCAAGGCTCTTGCCGACGCTGCCCGGGAAGCCGGCCTCTCTTTTTAGGTGAAGGAGGATGTCTTTGCTTCGCATTGATCCCAACGAATTGAATTTGACTGACCGGGTTATCCACATCAACCGCTGTGCCAAGGTCGTCAAAGGTGGCCGCCGCTTCAGCTTTTCCGCCCTGGTGGTAGTCGGTGACGGCCAGGGGTGTGTTGGCTATGGACTGGGCAAGGCCAAGGAAGTGCCGGAAGCGATCCGCAAGGGGGTGGAGCAGGCGAAGAAAAACCTGATCCGCATCCCGCTCAAGGGTCGTTCCATCCCCTTCGACGTGCTTGGCAAGTTCGGCGCCGGCAAGGTGTTGCTCAAGCCGGCCTCGGCCGGTACTGGCGTCATTGCCGGTGGCGCCGCTCGTGCTGTGCTCGAGTCTGCCGGCGTCGGTGACATTTTGTCGAAATGTCTCGGCTCCAACAATCCGCACAACGTGGTCAAGGCGACGGTCAACGCGCTGAAGCAGCTCAGAAGTGCTGAGGAGATCATGGCTCGCCGCGGGCTTTCGGCCGGCGAGCAGCAGTAATTCAGCGGCAAGGAGAGTGACATGCCCGGGCAGATCAAGGTTACCCAGAAGAAAAGCGGCATCGGCCGCCCAGAATATTTCACCAAGGTCCTCAAGGGGCTGGGGCTGACCAGGCTGAACCAGACCGTGGTTCTGCAGGACACTCCGGAGATTCGCGGAATGATCCGCAAAGTCGCCCATATGGTTTCGGTCGAAGAGTGATTCAGTAAGGATAGAGTGATATGGACCTGAGCAATTTGAAACCGGCAATCGGTTCGACGAAAAACAGGAAACGCCTCGGTCGCGGGGCCGGTTCCGGCACTGGTAAAACTGCCGGCAAAGGGCACAAGGGGCAGAAGGCCCGTTCGGGCGGCAGCATCAAGGCCGGCTTCGAAGGCGGTCAGATGCCGCTGCAGCGGCGCCTGCCGAAGCGTGGTTTTACGCCGCTGGTCAAGAAAGTCTACGCCTTGGTGAACCTGCGCGATCTCGAGTTGTTCGAAGCCGGCAGCGTCGTCGACTTCGAAGCTCTCGGCAAGGCCGGCCTGGTCAAGGCCCTGGGCGATGGAATCAAGATCCTTGGCGATGGCGACCTTACCAAGGCCTTGACGGTCAAGGCGCATAAGTTCAGCAAATCGGCCGTGGCCAAGATTGAAGCGGCCGGCGGCAAAGCCGAGGTCATTTAAATTGATTGCGAGTATCCAGAACATCTTCGGTATTCCTGAACTGCGTCGCCGGATTCTGTTCACCCTCGGTATGCTCGCAGTTTATCGTGTCGGCTGTCACATCCCGACCCCCGGTGTCGATGCGCAGGTTCTGGCCAAGTTCTTCGAGGGGACGCAAGGGACTTTGCTCGGTCTGGTCAGCGCCTTCACCGGCGGTGCCTTGGAGCGCATGACCGTTTTTGCCCTCGGGATCATGCCGTACATCAGCGCCTCCATCATTCTGCAGCTGCTGACCGTTGTCTTCGAGCCGGTCGAGCGGCTGGCCAAGGAGGGGGAGCAGGGGCGTAAGACGATCACCCGCTGGACCCGCTACGGCACCATTGTCCTGTCGGTTATCCAGGGCGCGGGCATCGCCGTTGGCCTGCAGACCATGCGCGGCCCGGCCGGTGAGCCGGTGGTCCCCGATCAGGGGATGGGATTCATCCTGCTGACGATCATTACCCTGACGGCCGGTACCGCCTTCATCATGTGGCTCGGAGAGCAGATCACCGAGCGCGGCATTGGCAACGGTATCTCGCTGATCATCTTTGCCGGTATCGTCGCCATGATTCCGTCGGCCCTGGTCAACTCCATCCGCCTGCTGCAGACCGGCGCCCTGTCGATTTTCCTCATGCTGCTCATCCTGGCGGTGATGGTGGTAGTGATTGCGGCCATCATTTTCATGGAGCGTGGCCAGCGCCGGGTCCCCATCCATTATGCCAAGCGCGTGGTGGGGATGCGCAACTATGGTGGGCAGAGCAGCCACCTGCCACTCAAGGTCAACATGAGCGGGGTCATCCCGCCGATCTTCGCCAGTTCCATCATCATGTTTCCGGCGACGGTGGCCAACCTGGTCGACGTTCCCTGGGTGCAGACCGTCGCCTCGATGATGACCCCCAGCCACTGGCTGTACAATGTTTTTTTTGTTGCATTCATCATTTTCTTCTGTTATTTCTACACGGCTGTGACGTTCAACCCCGTGGACGTGGCGGATAACGTCAAAAAACAGGGGGGATACATTCCTGGTATCCGTCCCGGCAAGGCCACGTCCGAGTACATCGATACCGTACTCAGCCGGCTCACCTTTGCCGGCGCTATCTATATTTCTGCCGTCTGCGTGCTCCCCACCCTTCTGATCGGTCAGTTCAACGTCCCCTTCTATTTTGGCGGGACGTCACTGCTCATCGTGGTTGGCGTCGGGCTGGATACGGCGGCCCAGATCGAGGCGCACCTGATCTCCCGTTCCTACGAGGGATTCATGAAAGGTGTCACTCTCAAGGGTCGGCGCGGCTAGATAAAGGCAAGGACAGAAGATGAAATTGATACTGCTCGGTCCTCCCGGTGCGGGAAAAGGCACTCAGGCCAAGATGCTGACCGACCGGTTTGGCATACCGCAGATCTCCACGGGTGATATTCTGCGGTCTGCCGTCAAGGAAGGGACGCCGATGGGTGTCAAGGCCAAGGCTTTCATGGACGCCGGCGGCTTGGTCCCCGATGAGGTGGTGGTCGGCATCGTCCGTGAGCGGCTGCAGATGAGTGATTGTGCGGGCGGCTTCATCCTTGACGGTTTTCCCCGGACTGTCGCCCAGGCCGACGCCCTGAAGGAGACGCTCCAGCAGCTCGGCAAGAACCTCGATGCGGTCATCTCTCTTGACGTAGATGTCGAGGCCCTGGTGGAGCGACTCACCGGCCGGCGCACCTGCAAGGCTTGCGGCCGCGGCTATCATGTCAAATTTGATCCGCCGAAGGTCGCCGGCACCTGCGATGTTTGCGGTGGGGTGCTTATTCAGCGCGCCGACGATCAGGAAGAGACGATCCGCAAACGGCTCGAGGTCTACCATCAGCAGACCGCGCCGTTGGTTGCCTATTATCGCACCGACAGTCTGCTTACCAGTGTTGACGGCATGCGTGAAATCGATACCGTCCAGCAGCAGATCTTGTCGGCGCTCGCGGCCGCCTGAGGTGATTCTCGTCAAATCTCGCGCCGAGATAGAGCGGATGCGGGTGGCTGGCCGGATGGTAGCCGAGATTCTCGAATTGCTCAGGGAGAAGGTCGTCCCCGGGGTGACCACGGGCGAACTTGACCGGCTGGCCGAAGCCGAATGCAAAAAGCGTAAGGCACGGCCGGCGTTCAAGGGCTACGGTGGCTTCCCCTTCACGATCTGTGCCTCGCCAAACGAGAAGGTTGTTCACGGTTTTCCCGATGAACAGCCGCAACGTGAAGGCGATATCCTGAGCATTGATTTCGGGATTATTTACGATGGTTTCTACGGGGATGCCGCCATCACCCTGCCGGTCGGTCGAATCGATGCTGCCAGGACCCGGCTGCTGCAGGTAACGGAGCGCTCCCTGGCGCTGGCGATTGCTGCGGCGCAGCCCGGTGCGCGCCTCTCGGACATATCGCACGCCGTGCAGACCTGTGTTGAAAAAGAAGGATTCAGCGTCGTTCGTGATTTCGTCGGGCACGGCATTGGTCGGCAACTGCACGAGTCGCCGCAGATACCCAACTTCGGCCCCCCTGGCCAAGGACCGCGCCTCAAAGCCGGAATGACGCTGGCCATCGAACCGATGATCAATGCCGGCGGGCCCGGGGTCACCATCCTTGCCGACGGCTGGACCGCCGTAACGTTGGACGGCAAACCGTCGGCGCATTTCGAGCATACGGTGGCGGTTACGGACGAGGGACCGCAGATCCTGACTCTCTGTTGAGGTTAGCCGGCAAGGTCGTAACGCGGCGGCCGGCGTGAAGTTTAATCAAGAGCGCATCACTAGCAAAGGAACGAACCATGAAAGTCCGAGCTTCGGTTAAGACGATCTGTGACAAGTGCAAGGTCATCAGACGCAAGGGCATTGTCCGGATTATCTGCGAGAACCCCAAGCACAAGCAGAAACAGGGATAACGGGATTAGGAGGAACAGACATTGGCACGCATTGCTGGCATCGACTTACCGAGGAACAAGCGGATTGAGGTGGCACTCACCTATATTTACGGCATCGGCCGGTCCTCGTCCCAAAAGATTCTTGCCAAGGCAGGGGTGGACTTCAATACCCGGTCCGACGATCTGACCGAGTCGGAAGCCGGCAAGATCCGCGACATCATCGACCGTGAATGCAAGGTCGAAGGCGATCTGCGTCGCGAGATTTCCACTAACATCAAGCGCCTCATGGACCTCGGCTGCTACCGCGGTCTGCGCCATCGTCGGGGGCTCCCTGTCCGTGGGCAGAAAACCAAGACCAATGCCCGCACCCGCAAAGGCCCTCGTAAGACCGTGGCCGGCAAGAAGAAATAATTGGAGGAACCATGGCTAAGCCGGGTAAGAAAGTTGTTCGGAAGAAAGTAGAAAAGAAGAATATCGCCAACGGGGTGGCACACATCCAGGCGACCTTCAACAACACTATCGTGACCATCACCGACCCTGTCGGCAACGTGATTTCCTGGTCGACCTCCGGCGCCAAGGGGTTCAAGGGCTCCCGCAAGAGCACTCCCTTTGCTGCCCAGATGGCCGCTGAGGATGCCGCGAAGAAGGCCCAGGAGCACGGGATGCGCAGTGTTGAAGTCCTGGTCAAGGGGCCCGGCGCCGGCCGTGAGTCCGCTCTGCGGGCTTTGCAGGCCGCTGGTCTCAACATCAGTGTCATCAAGGATGTTACCCCCATCCCTCACAACGGCTGCCGCCCGCCCAAGCGCAGAAGAGTTTAACCGAACATAAGGAGGACGAACGTTGGCTAGATATACCGGACCCGTCTGCCGTCTGTGCAGGAGGGAAAATATGAAACTGTTCCTCAAGGGGGACAGGTGCCATACTGATAAATGCGCAGTCGAGCGCCGCAACTATGCTCCGGGTCAGCACGGCCAGGGGCGCCCCAAGGTTTCCGACTATGGTACCCAGTTGCGTGAAAAGCAACGGATGAAACGGACCTACGGACTGCTCGAAGCCCAGTTCCGTTCCTATTTCGACAAAGCCGACCGTCTGAAGGGCGTGACCGGCGAGAACCTGCTGGTACTTCTCGAGCGTCGTCTCGACAGCATGGTCTATCGCCTCGGCTTTGCCACCTCCCGCAATGAGGCCCGCCTGCTCGTGCGTCAGGGGCATTTCCTGGTCAATGGTCGCAAGGTCAACATCCCCTCCTATTCGGTACGGGTTGGTGACCGGATCGAGCTGCGCGAGAAAAGCCGCCAGGTTGTCCGCGTCAACGAGGCCCTAGACGGCGTCATGCGTCGCGGCATCCCGTCGTGGCTGGAACTCGACCGGGCTGCCTTCGCCGGTCGCGTCAAGACCCTGCCGGTTCGCGAAGAAATGACCACACCGACCTTCCAGGAACACCTCATCGTCGAGCTCTACTCCAAGTAAGCTTGGGCAGGTTGACGAGAAGAAGCGGTAACCTCACAACGGAGGATACGAATGTATAAAAACTGGAGAGACCTGATCAAGCCCAAGCGCCTCCAGATTGAGACGGATACCCTGAGCGACACCTACGGGAAGTTCCATGCCGAGCCGTTCGAGCGCGGCTTCGGGACGACGCTCGGCAACTCCCTGCGCCGGGTCCTCCTTTCGTCGCTGCAGGGGGCGGCGATCACCTCGGTCCGCATCAAGGGTGTGTTGCATGAATTCTCTACCGTCCCCGGCGTGACCGAAGACGTAACCGATATCATACTCAATCTCAAAGGAGTGCTGCTCAACCTGCACGGGCAGGAAAGCCGCAATATCCGCATCGTCAAGAAGGGCGCCGGAGTCATCACCGCCGGCGATATCATCACCGATTCGCACGTCGAAATCCTCAACCGCGACCATCATATAGCCACCTGCTCCAAGGAGGCCGACGTCGAGATGGACATGGTGGTGGCGATGGGCAAGGGGTACGTGCCCGCCGACCGCAACCGCGACGAGAAGGCCCCGGTGGGAACCATCCCCATCGACTCCATCTTCTCGCCGATCAAGAAGGTCAACTACACGGTGACCAACGCTCGCGTCGGGCAGATCACCGACTACGACCGGCTCAATCTCGAATTGAGCACCGACGGCAGCGTCAAGCCAGATGACGCTCTCGCCTATGCTGCCAAGATTCTCAAGGACCAGCTGCAGATCTTCATCAACTTCGACGAAGAGGCCGAGCCCACTGAGGCCTTGGTCGGTGAAGAAGCCAGAAAGATCAATGAGAATCTCTATCGCAGCGTTGAAGAGCTGGAACTCTCAGTGCGCAGCGCCAACTGTCTGAAGAACGCCAACATCCGCCTGATCGGTGAGCTGGTGCAACGTTCCGAGGCGGAGATGCTCAAGACCCAGAACTTCGGCCGCAAATCGCTGAACGAGATCAAGGACATCCTGTCCGACATGGGGCTGACGCTCGGCATGAAGGTCGACAACTTCCCCGATCCCGAGTATCTCCGAATGATTCAGAAGGGTCGCGAGGAAGAGTGATTCCCCGCGCGATGGAATAACGAAGAAAGGACCACGGAACCATGCGTCACAATAAATCCGGCAGGAAGCTCGGCCGCAACTCCGGCCACCGCAATGCCATGATGCGCAACATGGTGACCTCGCTCATCGAGCACGGCAGGATCACCACCACCGACTCCCGTGCCAAGGAGCTGCGCAAGCTCGTCGATCGGATGATCACCCTCGGCAAGCGTGGTGATCTGCATGCCCGTCGTCAGGTGTCCCAGGTCATCCGCACCCGACAGGTGGTGGCCAAGCTGTTTGATCAGATCGGCCCCCGTTTCAAGGACCGTCCCGGCGGCTACACCCGCATCATCAAGCTCGGCAGCCGTCTCGGCGACAACGCCCCGCAGGCCATCATTGAACTGGTCGAGGAAGAGTTCACGGCCAAGCCGAAGAAGGCTGCCCCGGCGCCCAAGGCCGAGGTGAAGAAGGTTGCTCCGGCCCCGGCCGCCGCTCCCGTCGAGGAAGCCGCCGCTGAAGTACCGGCCGAAGAGAAGCCTGAAGCGTAATCTTCGCCTGCAGTAAAAGTTTGGAAGAATAAGGGCAGGGATTACTCCCTGCCCTTATTGTCGTGGCGAGCTGACAAGGCTTGCTTTTTTTTGCCCCTCAACATGTTGACATCCATATATATCCAAACACATAGAATCGTGAAGAGGTTTTCATGGCGACGATTGTTCAGAGCAGGACTTCAACTGCCGGTTCCCGGCGTCTGCGTCAGTGGCTGCTGACGCCGATCGTTGTTGCCACTCTCGCCTTTGGATGACGGCATTCATCGCTCGGTTGCACCGTGCCGGCAGCGTTGTTTCTCGGCATCGTCGGCGGGCTTTGGCGCGGACGCTACGTCTGCGGTAACCTCTGCCCGCGGGGCAGCTTTTTTGACCGGCTTATCGCCCCGCTGGCGGCCCGCCCGGGGGATTCCGTCCCGGCTGCGTTCCATGCCGCTTCGCTGGGGCGCCTTAACGCTCCTGATGGGCTTCATGCTTGGTGCCTTGCCGCCAATCCCGCCGATCCCGGTCTCTGGGGCCTCGTCTTCTGGTCGATGTGCGCCATCACCACCAAAGCCGGTTTGGTTCTCGCCCTGATTTTTCATCCCCGTTCCTGGTGCGCCGTCTGCCCGATTGGCCCGTTGTCAAACGTCCTAGGCGGCGACAGGTGCCAGCTCAGCGTCGACCCTTCCTGCCGCGAGTGTGGCAAGTGCGAGCAGCACTGCACCTTCGACTTGCCGATCGTCAGGTATTAAGGGGCAGGAGTGCTGCCGGAGCGGGATTGCCTGCAGTGTTCGGCGTTCGTGGAGAGTTGTCCCATGGGGGCACTCAAGTGGCCGGAAGCGGCGTAGAGGCGGTCACAGGTCCAAAGTCCAAGGCCCAAGGCCCAAGGTCGCCGTTGGGTTTTTCGTCAGGCGTGGTATAATGACCATAATTGTCAACAATCAGCGGCAACCGCTAGCCGGGAAAACTGACGGAGGTGCCCATGGTACGGCTATTAACAACACTGACCTTGTTGCTGGCAGTCGCCCTCAGCCCCGCCGCTGTCGCAGCGGGGCAGGCTGAATCATCTGTCGGTGGGCCCGTCCTGCTGGCCAAGGGAGGCGGCAGCGGCTCCGGCGGCAGTGGGGGCGGTCATGGTCGGGGACGCGGTTCGGACGATCTGCTCGACGACACTCGCCACGGTCGGGGACGCGGCTCGGATGACTTGGTCGACGACTCCCGCCATGGCCGGCATGGCGACCACCACATCTTCTTCGACGACCATGGCCGGCATCACCATGGTGACGATCTTTTCGAGCACCGTCACAGCGAAGGGCTCTTCGTGCACGAACACCACCATGGCGAGTTCGAGATCGAAATTGAGGACCACGGCCGGGGTGGGCACCGGTAGGGGCGGTCGCGGGCCTGCGGTTTGCGACCGCATTGCCCGAGAACTAGGCGCCTGTCGTTCCCTTGCGCGACCAGTCGCCCTCAGAAACTGTCGCTCTGGGCCAGCGATTGACCCTTCTCGCCGGCCAAGGGACTTCCTGTCATGACCTTGATGGCCGGCTTGAGCAGGTATTCACCCGAGCTGCCGGTCCTCACCAGCGACTGCGCCGCATCGAACTCAAGGACCAGCATGGTGGTTCGGCCTGAGGCGATATTGAAGCTGCCAGCCAGTTCGATTCCGGTCTGCAGGCCGCCATGCACCGCTAATTCCTGTACCCTGCCGGATTCGTCGACGAGGTAGTTGGCGTAGGGGTGGGGGGCGGCAAGAATGTTCAGGGTATCATCGGGGATGCCCCCGAGCATCAGGCGAAGTTCCGCGTATGGACCGGCTGGAAGGTCGGTCAGCCCCAGGCTCACCTGGACCCCGTTGACCAGCTCGAGCAGGTTGACGGTCGTCTGTGGTGCCAGCACCGTTTTCCAGTTGCCGCCCTGCGGATGCACATCGATATGACCGATAGTCACGTAGACTCCGGCCAGGCCTGGAAGGCCAGCATCGACCATCCGCACCGAAAGCGTTCCAGCGGCGCTTGGCGGGGGCGGACTGGGGCAACCGGACAACAGCAGGGTTCCGGCTACCATGGCCAGCCAACTGAGCATACCTGTTCCGCGCATCGCATCCTCCCCGGTTCGGATTGCCTTTTTCTCGTTTCGGTCCCTGTCTGCCTGTAAGCAGAAAAAGTGCCAGGTGCCCGGTCAGGTTCACCCGTTGCCGTCGCCGGAGAACCCGCCTTCGTCGACTCTGCCGGGTTTTGCCGCCCCGGTGGCGGCCCCGGAGCATTTGACAGGTACCCGGGTGCGGGGTATCCTGAGGGCCGTTGTCCCTGCTCGCCGCCGACTGTAGGTTCCAATGAGGATTTTTTGCCGGCAGAACTGACATTTTCAGGCCGTGGATGCCGGTGGTTTGCCGCCGGCCCTAGGGCCAACCCGACCATGAGGATCGATCATGAAGCTTGTCTCCTTCAATGTGAACGGCCTGCGCTCCCGGCTGCACCAACTCGCCGCTCTGGTCGAGAAGCACCGCCCGGACATCATCGGCCTGCAGGAGACCAAGGTGCAGGACGCCGACTTTCCGGTCGCGGCCATCGAGGCACTCGGGTACCGGGTCGCCTTTCACGGGCAGAAGACCCATTACGGGGTGGCGCTGCTCACCCGGCTGGCGCCCGTCGAGGTACGGACGGGTTTCCCCGGAGACGGCGACGGGGCGCAGAAACGGCTGATCAGCGCCAGCTTCCGGCTGTCGACGGGCGAGCTGCTGCAGGTCATCAACGGCTACTTTCCGCAGGGGGAAAGCCGTGACCATCCGGTCAAGTTCCCGGATAAGCGGCGCTTCTACGCCGACCTGCAGCGCTACCTGGCCGAGTGCTGCGACCCCGCCGGGCCGCTCGCCCTGCTGGGGGACTTCAACATCGCACCGGTCGATGCGGATATTGGCATCGGCGAGGAGAATGCCCGGCGCTGGCTGCGCACCGGCAAGACCAGCTTCTTGCCCGAAGAGCGCCAGTGGTTCGCCGCCCTGCGGGACTGGGGGCTGCACGACAGCTTCCGCCTCCAGCATCCCGCCGTCACTGACCGCTTCAGCTGGTTCGACTACCGCAGCCGCGGCTTCGAGAGCGAACCCAGGCGCGGCCTGCGCATCGACCATATCCTGCTCACCGCCAGCCTGCAGAAATGCTGCCGGGAGACCGGCATCGATTACGAGATCCGCGGCATGGCGCGGCCGTCGGATCATTGTCCGGTTTGGGCGGAGCTGGCGCTGGAGTAGGCGGCTGAAGGTCTTGGGGGAAGGTGATATCAAGGTGAGGGACACGACAGTGCCTTTGGTGCGCAACGAAAGTCGTCAGGCGGCGAAAGGCATTCTGGGTACCGACTTGGTCGGGTAAGCAACTTTGTCGCCAGCGTATTTTATTGGGCCGTCAAGCAGAAACGGGGCTCGAAAGGAGATTAATCGATGAATTGGTATCTTTGCCCCCTCACTCCTGCCCAGGTCACCGCCGGTGAGGCGCAGCGGCGCACGAAGGCTTTTTCCGAAGCGTTTTCCGCCGCCGGCGCCCCGCGCATGATGGCCCTTTTCCAGCGGGAGGGTAAAGACGGCGGCCTCGATCTCTACCTCACCCCCGACTGCGGCGAGTTCGCGGCGGAGCTACTCCAGGCTTGGGGGAGCGTCCCCTGCGAGCGGCCGCCGATGACCGGACTGCAGTTTCTGGTCGGCCACAACGAAATCACCTACTACCTGCCCTGACTCCCGGTTTTCTATTCACCCCCCGCCCCCGAACCGCTTCAGACGCTCTGCCGGCAATGGGTCTCCCGGGTAAAGGCGATGCACACTAGGGCAAGCACGGTCCAGGCCAGCATCAGGGAAAACCCGGCGCGAAAGGCCCCCAGCTCGTAGACCCTTGCGCCGGCCGCCATCGTCCCACCCCATTGCCGGTCGAGCATCCAGCCGACGGCGGGCTGCAGCAGCATCGGACCCAGCATCGAGCCCATGTTGCAGACGCCCGCTGCCGTCCCGGCAAGCGGGGAGGGCACCGATTCCTTGGCGAAGGCGAAGCCGATGATCATGCAGCCGGCGGCGAAGCCGACGGTGACGAGGAGGGCGATCAGCACCGGTAGCGGCAGTCGAGGAATGAAGATGATGACACCCCAGACGACGGCCGATACCGCGCAGCCGACCACGTAGAGCGGCTTGCGCCGCCCGATCCGGTCCGAGAGGCCGCCGAAGACCGGGCCGCCCACCGCCCAGGCGATCAGCAGGGCCGAGCAGACGGCAGCGGCCTGCGGGGCGCTCAGGCCGTAATGGGTGGTCAGGAAGGGGACGCCCCAGAGGCCGGCGAAGGCAAGGCCGCTGCCGACAACGGCGCCGGGGGTGACCAGCAGCAGCCAGGTGTTGCGGTAGGCGAAGACCTCGCGAAGCCCGGCGATGATGCCGGTGCGGGGCGCTTCGGCGTGGCCGTCGGGGGCGTGGCTGGCGTAGCCCCGCTCCCGCGGATCGTCGCGGACGATGAGCCAGATCGCCACGGCGACGGCGAAGGGGAGGATGCTGGCGGCGAGCATGACGGGCCGCCAGCCGAAGGCGGCCACCATCAGGCGCAGCGGCGTGCCGGCGAAGACCGCCCCGAGAATGCCGAGGAAGAGGGCCATCCCGGAGGCGAGGGCGAACTGGCGGGGCGCCATCCAGTGGCTGGAGAGCTTCATCATGGCGACGAAGGCGACTGCCACCGAGCCGCCGACCAGCAGCCGCCCGGCGCAGGCCCAGAACATGCCATCGGCGAGGGCGAAGCAGAGGCTGCCGACCCCGGCCACGGCGGCGCCGGCGGTCAGCAGACGGCGCGGCCCCCAACTGTCGGCGAGCAGGCCGGTGGGGATCTGCATGGCGACGTAGCTGTAGAAATAGAAAGCCGACAGGTTGCCGAGGGCGGCGGCGGTGAGGTCGAATTCGTTCATCAGCTCCGCGGTCATGACGCCGGGGGCGACCCGCTGAAAGAAGCCGATGATATAGAGAGCGGCGCCGAGGCCCCAGACGGTCCAGGCCAGGCGGACAGGGGGTAGGGTCGCTGAAGACATGGTCTGTCGATCCTCGTAAGGGTTGACCGAATTGGTCTGACCAAGTTATTAAAATTCATCCTCCATGTCAAACCCGAAAACCGGGGGCGCAGGGGACGGGTCTTGTGTAGGCACATTTTGGGCCGGGATGCTTTATCTGGCAGGCGTCCCGGGTCCGCAGCAGGTGCGGGAAAGGGGGAGGGTATCGGGAAAACTGCTGGAGGAACCCGGACCAGGACCGAAAGGACTGGCCGGCCGTCAAAAACCGTAGCCGCCGGTAGCCATTCGCTTCAGGCGCCCGTTTTCAAAGGTAAGATGCAGCAGGAAATGACTGGGGCCGAAGTTGTAGGTCCACTCATCGATGCGGATGGTCGTGCGCCGCGAGCGGTCAAAGCGGTTGATGATCAATTCGTCGGCATCGCGGATTTCGCTGAAATCGGGCGGACCGCACATGCGCAGCACCTCGAATTTGGTGTCGCCGATGCTCAGGACCTTGCCCTCGCGGCAGGATTGGACGGACAGTCGGCTGCCGCGGTCGCCGGTGGCGATGCTCTCCAGCCGGCTGTTCCGGAAGCGCAGGATGTGTAGCAGACGGGTCGGGCCGAAATCGTAGAGCCATTCCTCCATCACGACGGTCTGCCGCTCCAGGGTATCGAAGAAGCGGCGGTCGATGACCTCATCCTCCCAGCGTTCGCGCCAAACGGGCTCGCCACACTTGTTCAGCACTTCGATGACGTGGTCGCCCTCGTGCACCAGATTGTTGCCGCAGCGAAGTCCCAAGGCCGGAGCCGCCAGCACGAGCAGCGCGACCATGGCCACGCTCGCACAGCGCAGAGAAAAACGTGGCATGATGCCCCCTTTCCTGCTGCCATTGTAGCATGCCGCCTCCCTTGGTCGACAAGGACGGCAGCGAACCGGCGGCTTCGAGGCGGTTTGACTCTTTGCCGGGCGCGGACCATCGACAACAAAAAAAGGCCCCCTTTGCAAGGGGCCTTTTTTGTCGCAACCTGGAATGGATCGCTTACTTCTTGTGGCAGTCGCCGCACTTGGTGGGGCCGGCGCCTTTGGTGGTGTGGCACTCCTTGCAGAGGGCGTGCGCCTTGTCCTTGTCGAGTTCGAGCTTGGCCGGAGTACCTGCGCCGTGGCAGGGCACGCAGGTGAGCTTCTCGCCGTGCACCTTGTGGTTGAAGGTGACGTCGCCGTTCTTGGCTTTCAGCGTCACGGTGTCAGCGGCGAAGGTGGTGGTGGCAGCAAAGGCGACCAGCATGGCGGCAACAAACAGCTTCTTCATGATTCTCTCCTTCTGGTTGATGGTTTAGGCATGAGCGCCTGATTCCGGGTAAATATATACCCCAAATTCTGCGCTCCTGCATTGGACATCTGCCTCCGTGCCACCCGATGTCGGTATGAATTTCAATGTTTTCAACTGGTTGATTAGCCCCATGTCGGGTTGCGGGGAGGTGGTGAATGAAGGTGCAAAGTCCAGGGCCCATAGGCGAAAGTCCATAGCCCCTGGTCGACGATCTGCGCGGAAGGTGCCTTTTGGCGTTGGCCGTTTCGGAGTGGCGTGCTATATATGGAGCCGTCGCCCGGCCGGAAGCCGTCTCCTGCCCTTGTGTTGTGGTGACTGAACCCAGCTGTATGCCCATCGTGCACCGAGTCGAGGTAAATGAATTGTTCAGCTGTCTGCAGATGAAGCGGTTTGCCTGTGCTCTCCTGATCGCCCTGGCCTGCCAGTGCGGTCTGCCCGGCATCGGCCAGGCCGAGGCCGTCCCGGAATATACCATCGGCCAGCTTTTCGCCGCTTCCCCGCGGTCGAAGGATATCCGCTTCGCCAAGGTGGTCGAACAGCGGGTCCGCATCATCACCCCTTCCTGGTTCGTGCAGCCCGACAAGCTGCGCCACTTCTACTTCCATGAAACCTGGGGGCCGCAGATCAGTGCCCTGCTCAAAGATGATCCCATCATCCGGCACGAGGAGGTCGACCGCTTCCTCAGAAAAAACATCGGCAGGATCCGCCGGGCGTCGTTCTACCGCGAGGGGTTCGTGACCCTGCAGTTGGCCGACCCGGATGGCGGCGTGATCATCCCTGTCAGCCTGATGACGGTGCGCAGGAGCGAAGAAGCCGTACGCAAGCACCTGGAACTGACGCCCGGCCTGTTTCAATAAAGCGGTTTCTCTCTGTCTCTCCGCGCGTCATAGCCGCTGAATTGGGTGCTGAAATTTCAATACATCCCTGAGCCCCCGGGAGATTCTCGCCGCCGACCCCGAAAGGAGAGCCTCTGATGGCCGATTTGACCACCACCTACATGGGTCTCACCCTGCGCAACCCCATCGTCGTCTCCAGCAGCGGCCTGACCGGTACCCTCAAGGGGGTGGTCAAATTCGCCGAGGCCGGCGCCGGCGCCATCGTCCTCAAGTCGCTCTTCGAGGAGCAGATCGCCGCCGAAGCCGGCGCCCTGGGCCGCTTTGCCGACGCGGCCGCGCCCGGCGAGGGGGCCGACTATCTCCAGAGCTACGGCATGGCGCTCGGACCGCGTGACTATCTCAAGCTGGTCCGGGAGGCGAAGCAGGCGGTCGCAGTGCCGATCATCGCCAGCCTCAATTGCATCTCGCACGAGCACTGGACCGACTACGCCGTCCAACTGGCGGGGGCCGGCGCCGACGCCCTCGAGCTCAACATCGCCCTGATGCCGACCCATGCCCACCTGGAGGGGACCAACGTCGAGGAGCACTACTACCGCATCCTGCAGGAGGTCAAGGCACGCGTCGCTCTTCCGGTGGCGCTGAAGGTCGGCCCATTCTTCTCGGCCTTCGCCCACTTTTCCGACCGGCTCAGCCACGACCGGGCCGAGGCTCCGGCTTTCACCGTCGGCTGGTTCGGGCCGAGCACCACGCCGGGCAAAACCGTCTGGCGGGGGGCCGACGCGCTGGTGCTGTTCAACCGCTTCTTCCCCTTTGACATCGACATCGACAGGCTGCAGCCGGCCACCGGAAGTCCCTACAGCACCCCGGCGGAGATCCACACCTCCTTGCGCTGGATCTCGATCCTTGCGGGCCGGGTCGGCTGCGACCTCGCCGCCGCCACCGGCATCCATGACGGGCGGGATGCTGTCAAGCAACTGCTGGCCGGCGCCACCGTCGTGCAGATATGCTCGACCCTCTACCAGAACGGCCCCGGCCGGATCGGCCAGATGCTCGAGCAGATCGAGGGCTGGATGCAGGCGCACGGCTTTGTCACCCTGCCCGAGTTTCGCGGCCGGCTCAGCCAGCTGCGCAGCGAGCGGCCGGCGAGCCACGAGCGGCTGCAGTACGTCAGGTTGCTAGGCGGCGACTGAGGCCGCGCCGCCCCGCTGCTGCTTATTTCTAGCCCCTTCTTTTTTTGCCGTATCATCCCTGGCATACTGCCATGTCATAGTCCTCCCTTCCCGGTGATCAGGGCCGGGCAGGGGGCGGAATTGAGAAGGAGGGACGCATGTCGACAGATACGAGAAGGTACAGAATTGTTTTTCGCGGTGAACTTGCCTTAGGCATGAGCGAGGAGAAGGTCGCGGCGCAGCTCAGGGAGCGCCTCAAGTTCAGCGATGCCGCCCTGGCGCGGTTCTTTGCCGGCAAGCCCATTGTTCTCAAGAGCGACCTCGACGAAGAGACAGCCGAGCGCTATGCCAAAGCTTTCCGGAGCGCCGGCGCGCGCTGCGCCGTCGAACCGATGCCGTCGGGCGTTGCTGCTGTTGCGCTGGCGCAGCGGCCCGATCCGTCCGCCCCAGCCATGATCTGTCCCAAGTGCGGGCAGAGTCAGCCGGATGCCGAGACCTGCATCGGCTGCGGCGTAGTGATCGCCAAGTTCCGCCAGCGCCAGGACGAGTCCTTTGCCTTCGAATCCGCCGCGGCGGGCGAAAGCATGGCGGGAGAGGCCGTGGCCACCGACGCCATGCTGGCGGCGCTTGCCGACACTCGGCCGTGGGTGCGCCTGGTCTCGGTGCTGCTCTTCATCGGCGCCGGACTGGGGCTGCTCGCCGCGCTCGTCTCCATGCTGGCGGTCGGCCACGCCCCCGGCGGCCCGCCGGCAGTGCTGGTCGGTGCCATCCAGGTGCTGGCCTGCCTGCTCTACCTGATGCCGGCCTGGTACCTCTCCCGCTACGCCGGCGCTCTCGGCAGCTTCCTGCAGGGCGGAGCGATAGCCGAGCTGGAAGCGGCCCTCGACCACCAGAAGTCGTTCTGGAAGTTCGTCGGTATCCTGACCCTGATCACGATAGTCCTGGCCGTCCTCGGCATCGCCGCCGCCATCCTGGTCCCCGCCCTTTTTGTCGGCCGGTAAAGGGGAGGGAATGCCCCCTGCATCCTCGCAATTCTTGACGCTTTCCCGCCTGCCGTGCTAGAGTAGCCCACTTTATCCACGGGAGTCCGCATGTACCAACCCTCTCTCGACGAATTTATTTCCCTCGCCGGGCAAGGCAATCTGATCCCGGTTTATCGGGAGATTCTGGCCGACATGGAGACCCCCGTCTCGGCCTTCAAGAAAATAGACGACGGCAAAAGCTCGTTTCTTCTCGAAAGCATCGAGGGCGGGGAAAAGTGGGCCCGCTACTCCTTTCTCGGCAGCGGCCCGGGCCGCCTCTTCCGCAGTCGCGGCCGGCACTTCGAGATCCTCGACGGCGAGCACCTGGTCGAAGCGGGTGAGAGCGCCGACCCGCTGGCCGAGCTCAAGCGCTTCATGGCCCCCTATCGGCCGGTGCAGCTGCCCGGGCTGCCGCGCTTTTTCGGCGGGGCGGTGGGCTACCTCGGCTACGACATGGTCCGCTTCATCGAACGGCTCCCCGCCACCCGGCCGGCCGAGATCGGCGCCTGGGACAGCTGCTTCCTGCTCACCGGCAAGCTGCTGATCTTCGACAACATGCGGCAGAAGGTCAAGGCCGTCTGCAACGTCCACATCGGCGACGGCGAGGAGCCGGCGGCGGCCTATCGCCGTGGCATCGCCGAGGTCGACGCCCTGGTCGAGAGGCTGCGCGCGCCGCTGCCGGCCCCGCGCCCGGCCGTGCCGGTTGCCGCCGGCGAACTAACCGCCAACTTTACCCCCGAGGGCTTCCGGCAGGCGGTGGAGCGCTGCAAGGAGTACGTGCGGGCGGGCGACGTCATCCAGGTCGTCCTCTCTCAACGCTTTTCCGGCCCGCTGCCGGCTGAGCCCTTCGATATCTACCGGGCGCTGCGCACCATCAATCCCTCCCCCTACATGTTCTTCCTGCGTTTCGGCGAAACGCTGGTGATCGGCGCCTCTCCCGAGGTGCTGGTGCGCAAGGAGGGCGAGCACGTCGAGGTCCGTCCCATCGCCGGCACCCGGCCGCGCGGCGCCGGCACCGATGAGGATCAGCGCCTGGAGCAGGACCTGCTCGCCGACCCCAAGGAGTGTGCGGAACACATCATGCTGGTCGACCTCGGACGCAACGACCTCGGGCGTGTCTGCCGCACGGGAACGGTGGAGGTGAGCGAGCTGATGGTCGTCGAGCGCTACTCGCACGTAATGCACATCGTCTCCAACGTGCGCGGGCTGCTCGAAGGCGGCCGCGATGCCTTCGATGTCTTCCGCGCCACCTTCCCGGCCGGCACCCTCTCGGGGGCGCCGAAGATCCGGGCGATGCAGATCATCGGCGCGCTCGAGCCGACGAGACGCGGCCTGTACGGCGGGGCCGTCGGGTATCTCGACTTCGCCGGCAACCTGGACTTCTGCATCGCGATCCGCACGATTACCATGCGTGACGGCCGCGTCGAGATTCAGGCCGGCGCCGGCATCGTGGCCGACTCGGATCCGCAGGCTGAATACGAGGAGACGCGCGACAAGGCTCGTGCGCTGATGCAGGCGCTCGAAATGGCCGATCGCGGCTTGTGACGGCGGGACTCGGCCGCCGATTGTGGAGTGGAGCCGCCGCGCCGTGAGCCGGCGGAATGACGCATGCTGCTGCTCATCGACAACTACGACTCGTTCACCTTCAATCTCGCGCATCGCATCGGCGAGCTCGGGACCGACGTGAAGGTCGTGCGCAACGACGCCGTGAC
>DASPGW010000012.1 GCA_035620395.1 Desulfuromonadales bacterium
GATGCAGAAATCGGCCTACCTGGTGATCATGATGGTGCTGGTGCCGCTGGTGATTTTGAGCGGGCTCATGCTGATGAACGTCGGCCCGATGCGCGCCCTGGCGGTGCTCGTCGGCGGCATCAAGCTGGTCGCCTCGGTGCATTTCCTGCTGGCCTGCTCGCTGTGCGCCTTCCTCTTCACCCACGTCTACCTGGCCACTCTCGGCAGCTCGCCGCTGGCGTACTTCAAGCCGATGCTCACCGGCTGGGAAGAGGTCAAGCACGACCACGACGAGCAGGAACGCATATTTTCGTGTCTGCACCCTTGCAAAATAAAACGCGCTGCGGGACGAAAATCCGCAGCGCGTTTTCGCTGCACCCCACTGAATCGCGGCCCTGTCCACAGCCCCTAAGCGTTGCCCTTGACAGTGGGGCAGGAACCGGTGTAAAAATTCAAAAGTCGTTTTGAGGGCGACGGTTGTGTCATTCGCCTCAAGACAGGCTCCTGTCATCGATCTCCCGGTCTGGCTGTTTGATGGATTGACGGCCCATGGCATTCCCCCTCATTTAACAGCAATTGACAGGGCCGATCTGTTTTGAACAAGCTACTTCGCTTCCGTTATTGTATTCCCCTCGCCGTTTGGGATGTTTGCTCCACCTTGTTTTCTCCTGCCGCCTGGGGCCGCCTGTGCCATAAGCCGGGTGCGTCTTTGCGTATTCCTGAAGATTTCTTCGGCATCAATGTCGCTACTTCTGAAGACGAGCATTGCGATGAATACGTCATTGCCCGTCTGCAGGAACTGGGCATTAATAATGTGCGCCTGGCTTTCAGCTATGGCAGCGTCGATGGTCCTGCTGCAAGGTTTCTGGAGAAGCTGCTCGATAACCATTTCAGGGTTTCCCTGGTGGTGCTGCCACCGATGGACGCGGCCAGGAGGTTGCTGACGGACAGCAGCGTGCAGGAGCAATGGCGGCGCTTCCTGGTCGAGGTGTTCGACCGCTACGCGCAGCGCGTAGAGGTCTTTGAAATCGGCAGCACCCCCAACCGGAAGAAATGGACCGGTTTCAGCCCGCGCAGATACTTGCAGGCCTGGGAGATAGCCTGCGATGCGGCGAAAAATTATCCCGTTTCCCTGGCCGGCCCGAATGTTCAAGACTTTGAACCGACTTATAACGCCGCGTTCTTGTCCGCCATGCGGCGCATATCCCGCGTCCCCGAAGTCCATACCGACAATTTATTCGTCGAGCGGGTCGTCGAGCCGGAGGCTTACGACCATCGGGTGCTGGGAAAGTGGGCGACCAATCTGCTCAAGCTCAATCTGGCCAAGAAAGCGCGCCTTTTGCAATACGTGGGGGAGAGGGCCGGCTGCAAGCGTACCGTCTCGACGTGCAACTTCTGGACGACCAAACGCCTCAGTCGGCGATCTGCCTATCCGCAAGACAAGAAGGTGGACTACCTCGCGCGCTACCTGGTGCTGGCCGCTACCAGCGGGGCACTGAGTCGGGTGTACTGGGGGCCGCTGATCTGCGGGCGCGATGGCCTGATCGATGACCGTGCTGCCGGCTATCCCGAAGTCGACCATTCCTCGTTCTATGGAAGCGTGCGTGGGAATGTCGACGATTTTATCGTCACTCCCGCTTTCTTTGCCCTCGGCTATGTCGCTCAGCGCCTGCGCAACGCCTACTGCGATAATGCGGCGCATGCGGTCCATGGGCTCAGTCATTTTGCCTTTACCGGGTCCGACAATGAAATGTTTCACGTCTGTTGGTGCCGGGACGGGAAGGTGGTCGAGCTGACGGACGTCTTCAGCGCTGAACAGCTGTCAGGCGCCGTCTTTACCGATGCCTGTGGCAAAATCGTCAATTCGCCCGCCGCTATCAATGAACGGCCGCTGTTCATCGACTTTCCGCGGCGGACCAGGCAGTAATGGCAGAACCGCCCAGTTGAAAGGCGTGATCGCATTTTCATAGAAAAAGCCCCCGGAAGTGTCCTCCCGGGGGCTTCGTTTTTGTGCCTGGGGTAATTCTCAGAACTTGTATCTCACCCCGAAGTTGAGGAACCCGCCGCCGACATCGTCGGTGACCAGGTCACCACGCAGTTCGGCAAAGAGGGCGAGCTGCTGCTGGAGGTTGAGGGCGCCGCCGGCGAGGAGGTGGACACCGAATTCGAGCTCGCTATCGTCGTCGCCAGGCGCGTCGAGCATGGCGTAGTACAGGCCGGGACCGCCGCCGCCGTAGATCTCGAAGAGGGTGTCCGGGATGGGTTGGTTATAGATGAAGGAGACGGTGAGGGGGATGACGGTGAGCTCGATGTCGCCGAAGAAGCGGAAATCGCGCTCGGCGTGGTAGATCCCGATGCCGAACTCGGTGGTCACATTGGCGATCGCGGGGTTCGCTTTCACGGTCTCGGTCAGAATATCCGAGAGGTTGAAGCCGTAGGAGACGCCGAGGTTGTAGCCGTTGTCGAACCCGCCTTCGTCGGGGAAGTAGAACCCGGCCCGGCCGCTGATGAACTCTGCCGCCTGGACGGGAAGGGCCGCCGCCAGGGAAAGGGTGAATAGGGCCAGGACTGCTGCCAGTTTTTTCATTGCACATCTCCTCCTTCGGAAAAATTCCGGATAAGCCCGGATGATCGGTTCAGCAGCTAGGGATTGTTGCCGGTGCCGGGCGCCGGGCAAGGAAGCACCTGGCGTCTGCCGTGACAATCTTTGTCCCTCCGGACGGTTCTTTTGCCGGCAGCCTGGCGGCCTCTCGGTGTGAAAACCCCGGGAGGGTGGCCCCGGGGTGCGTATTCTTCGATGAAACCGATGCCACCGCAGGGTGTGCCGCTGAAACCTCGGAGGATAGCTGCAAAAAGGTTGCCAGCAACGTCACTTGTTCCGCAGCATCTCGGCCACCGCCCGATCGATGAAGAAGACCCCGCTCCCTTTCTCGCC
>DASPGW010000013.1 GCA_035620395.1 Desulfuromonadales bacterium
AGCCCGGGGAGCACAAGGCGCGAACGGGAATCCTCCGCGCCGATGGTAAAATCCTCCTGCTGCAGGCGCAGAAAGGCGGAGCCGAGCCGGCCGCTGCCAAAGGCGCGGACCAGTTCGCCCTCGACGAAAAGGGAGCGGCTCTCGAAGGTGTCGATGTCCTGCCGTTCATAGCCGGTGCGCAGGGCGGTATGGTCGGTCAGTTTGCGGTAGCTCGGCATGACATATTCAGCCGTCAGCGACTGCTGCCGCTCGGCAAGGTTGAACTCGGCCGAAAATTCGTGCCCGCGGTGGAAGATGTTGACATCCTTGTAGCGCAGGGTGCCCCGGGCGCCGGTGTCGGTTCCGTAGCCGATGCCGGGACGCAGCCGCCGGCGGGCGGAGGGGACGAGTTGGATGCCGACCGGCACCTTCTGTTCTTTCGCCAGTTCCGGGCGCGGGGTGACGACGACGTCCCGGAAACGGTCGGAATTGAGGTAGTTGAGCTGGGTCTGGCCGAGCCGGGTATAAGAAAAGACATCCCCCTCGGCAAAGGCCAGGTAGCGCCGCAGAAAACGGTCCGGGAAGTCGGGAGCACCATGGATGAGGGGCTCGGCGAAACGGTATTGCTCACCGGTCGCCAGCGTCAGCTCGACTTCCGCCTGCTTGCGCTCGAGGTCGATCCCGATATGATGAACGGCGAACTCCGCATCCAGATAACCAAGGTCGAGGGCGCGGGCCTTGAGTTTTCCCTTGGCCTGTTCATAGAGGTCCTGGCGCAGGACGTGGCCAGGTTGCAGGGGGAAATCCCGGATCTGCTGCCGCAACCCCTTCTCCGCGGCACCGGGGCCGACCACCGCCACCGCCACACGCTCGACGCGGACCGCTTCGCCTGCGTGGATCTCCACCCTCAGACGATACGTTCCCTCGGCGACCTTCTCGGAAGGTGTTTCGGCCCCTTCGAGGTACGACTCGACCTCTTCGATAATCGTCTCACCCTCTTCGAGGTGGGCCTCGACCCGGGCATGGTAATAGCCGAAAGGCTTGAGCGCCTCGGCCGCCAGTTTCGGTACCTGACGGGCAAAGCGTTCCACCCATTCCCGGTCGACGCGGCCGTCTCTTACCAATCCCGGAGGAGGCGCCAGTGTCGCCTCCAGGTTTTTCAGCGCCTCTCCCTCCACCCCCTTGATCACTACCCGAAGTGGTTCCGCCGCCTGCACCGGTCCGGCAGCGGCAGCGCCGATCCCCACCAGGAGGAACAGTCCGACAAGGAGCCGGTGTCCCCCACGGACCCTGCTCTCCCCTTTCCGGGACCGGAAAAATTCAATGATCGGCATCCGCAGGCCGGTTCGCTCCATTCCATGCTCCAACATCGGCAACGACCGAACGTTTCAACCGTTCAGTCTCATTTCCAGGTATTCCTTGAGCACCACGGCGTTGTTGTGTTCTTCGTCCTTCGCTCCGAAGACCAGTGTCAGCCCTTCCCCCCGCGCCTTTTGGACCAGTTCGGCTACGATCTCTTCCTTCTCCGCAAGCTCGGCGAAGTAGCGCCGCCGGAACTCCGGCCATTTTTCCGGCGCATGCCCGTACCACCTGCGCAACTCGTCGCTCGGAGCGATCTCCCGGCACCATTCGTCGAGTCGGGCCTCTTCTTTACCGACCCCGCGCGGCCATAGCCGATCGACCAGTACCCGGCAGCCATCGGTGCGATGAGGGGGAGCATATACACGTTTTACTCTGATCGGCATCAATCCTCCAATGGCCCCTGCGCCTTATCGTCGGGCAGGCATTGCCATAGCCAACATCCTCTGGCATTATTCTATTCCATCAGGGAACGAAAACAATACTTTCCGCCGGAATCCGGACATGTCTCTGCATTGCCGCCTGTTTGTTCCACTCCTCCTGTTGCTGGCCACCGCCGCTCCGTCGCATGGCGGCTATCCGTCGACGCTCATGGGCACCGGACCGATCCCCGTCATCGGCAGCAACCAGGTCATCTTCACCACTGGGGATGACACGCTGATGCAACTCGCCCGTGCGAAAGGGCTCGGCTTCCAGACGCTTGCCGCTGCCAACCCCGAAGTCGATCCCTGGCTGCCCGGCCCCGGCCGTCCCCTGCTTCTCCCCTATTCGGCAGTCCTGCCCGGCCGCCCGCAGGCCGGAATCACGGTCAACCTGGCGGAGCTGCGTCTTTACCTGGTCTGGGAGGAGGTGGGACTGCAGCGGGTGCGCGTCTACCCCATCGGTATCGGCGACGAGGGGTGGGAGACCCCTGAGGGAGAGTTCGCCGTCCTCAGCAAGTTCAAGCGACCACACTGGAGACCACCTCAATCCATCCGCCAGGAGCGCCCCTGGCTTCCCCTTCTCGTTCCGCCCGGGCCTGAAAACCCCCTTGGCGATCGCTGGCTCGGCTTTACACAACAGGGGCACGGCATCCACGGCACCAATCAGCCCTACGGCGTCGGCCGTCGGGTCAGCCACGGCTGTCTGCGGCTCTACCCTGAGGACATCCGCGAGTTGTACGACCGGGCGGAGGTGGGGACACCGGTGCGGGTCATCTACAAACCGCTGAAGGTGGGGGCACAGGACGGGATTCTCTATGTCGAAGCGCACCGGGATTACCGGCAGACGATAACCGATCCGCTGGCAGAGGTGGAACGTCAGGTGAAATTGATCGGCTGGAGAAACACCCTCGACCGGTCGGCCATCGAGCGCGCAATCGCCGAGTCGAAGGGGATTCCTGTCCCCGTTTCCGGACGACGAAGGGCTGCGGGCAGGGAGGCCGGAGGGTTCTGATCAAACGGGAGGGACCGGCACCGGCAGAAAAGCCGTAGCGCACAAAGCTGAAGGGCCCCGTTGCCGGGGCCCTTCGTGCCTACTTCTTCATGCCCATTTCGAAGGCCTTCTGGGCCTTGAGGGCGCTCTCTTCGGCCTGCCCGGCGGCCGTCTGCGCCTGCCCGGCCGAAACCCCGGCGGACTGCGCCGCTGCTTCGGCCCTCTGGGCCGCGGCTTCCGCCCGACCGGCGGCCGCGATGGCCGCCTCGGTCCGCGTGGCCGCACTGTCGGCCCGACCGGCGGCGGCTTCGGCCGCCAGCGCCGACTGGGCGGCGTTCTGGCTGGCGGTCAGAGCCTGATTGAGCAGATCCCGGTCCGCCTGGGCAAGCTTTGCCGTACAGCCGGTCAAGGCTATCAACAATACCCCTGCAGTTGCCAATCCGAACTGAAACTTTCGCATGCAATCCTCCTTCTTGGCTGGAAATGAACTGCCATAATCAAAACAGATTACGGCAGGGTGTCAATAGGATCCGTGGAATTTGCCGCCTTCGCGGGGCCTTTTGCCTTTACTCCCCGGCCTGGCTTTCCTCCGCCTGCCGCCGCACCCGCTCCGGCCCCGCCAGCACCGGCCGCCCGACCGCATGGGCGATGCCGCGCAGCATGCCGTTGAAGGCGAGGCCGTGAAAGGGGGTGACGGCATACCAGTAGAGGATACCCAACAGCCCGCGGGGGAGGAAGCGGGCGACCTGACGCAACTCGGTGCTCCCCTCGCCCGTTTCGTGCAGGGTAAACTCCAGCACCCCCTGGCCGGGGAGTTTCAACTCCGCGGTCAGGAGCAGCCGCAGCGGTGGCTCAACCAGCGCCACGCGCCAGAAGTCGAGAGCATCGCCGGGACGCAGCTTAACAGCATCCCGCCGGCCGCGGCCGAGACCGACCCCGCCGGCCAGACGATCGAGCAGGCCGCGCAGCTCCCAGAGCCAGTTTTCGCCATACCAGCCGGTGCGGCCACCGATCCGGGTCACCGCCTCCCAGACCGCCGCCGGCGGCGCATCGAGGACAATGCGGCGGGCGTCCTCGAACACCGTCCCTCCGGCCCAGGCCGGGTCGCCGGGGATGCTCCACTGGGCCGGCGGAACCAGACCGGCATCGGTCCAGCTGCTCTCCACTTCCTGCTGCCGCAGTCGTTCCAGCGCCAGGCGGATCGCCAGGCGACAATCGAGCAGTTCCTGCGGAATCAGTTCGCGAATGCGGGTGTCGCGGCAGACGACCGGGTTGCGCAGGCCCTCGGCCAGAGGACGGGCAATGGCGGAGGAGACGGGGGTGACGAGATGAATCCAGTAGGAGCTCACACGCGGGGTGAGGACCGGCACCTTGATAATCCACCGCCGCCGCAGCCCTGCCTCTTCGGCGTAGATCTGCATCAACTGGCGGTAGCTCACCACCGCCAGCTGGCCGATGTCGAAGGTCTCGCCGACGGTCGCCGCGCACTCCAGGCAGCCAATCAGGTAGTCCAGGACATTCTGCACGTCGATCGGCTGGCAGGGGGTGTCGATCCAGCGCGGCGTAATCATCACCGGCAGCCGGTCGACCAGGTAGCGCAGGATCTCGAAGGAGGCGCTCCCCGAGCCGAGGATCATCGCCGCCCGCAGCACCGTTACCGGCACCCGCCCCTTGCACAGGATACGCGCCACCTCGGCTCGCGAGGCCAGATGCTCACTCAGCCCCTTGCCTTCTTCCCCTAACCCGCCCAGGTAGATGATCCGGCCGACCCCGGCGGCCGCGGTGGCGGCAGCGACGTTCTCGGCCGCCTGCCGGTCGGCGTGGGAAAAGTCGCTGGTCCCCGGATTCATCGAGTGGACCAGGTAATAAACGGCCCGACAGCCGCGCAGTGCCTCGGTCAGGGAAGGAAGGTCGTAGACATCGGCCGCCGCCAACTCGACGCCCGGGTGGTCGGACCACGGCCGGCCCTGCAGCTTGGCCGGATTGCGGGCAACAGCCCGTACCCGGTAACCGGCGTCGAGCAGGCGGGGGATGAGGCGGCTGCCGACGTAGCCGGTGGCGCCGAGAACGGCGACCGGAGTTCCTTGGCTCGACTCTGTCATGACGTACCGTTTCGCCGTCAGGGCCGGAAGGGAAGCGAGCACGACCGGTGCGGCCGTGCTTGATAACAGTCTAGCGGTCGGGGCGAAAGGCGCAACAGGGAGGATGACTGAAAACGGGAGGAAACAGGGCGGGTTTGCCCTCAGGCGAGCTGCCTGAGATATGCGAGGGCCTGGCGCAGCGCCTGGCCACGGTGGCTGATGCGGTTCTTGATTTCCAGCGGCAGCTCGGCCAGCGTCTTGCCGTACTCCGGGACAAGAAACAGGGGGTCGTAGCCGAAACCGCCGTCGCCGCGGGGCTCCTCGCCAATGATCCCCTCGAGCCGGCCGGAGAAGAAGCGGCAGCCGCCGTCCGGGCCGCACAGCGCCATGGCGCAGACGAAGGCGCCGCGCCGCCCGGCCCGGGGGACGCCGGCGAGCGCCGCCAGCAGCTTGCGGTTGTTGGCCGCATCATCGGCAACGGCCCCGGCGTAGCGGGCCGAGCGTACGCCGGGAGCGCCGCCGAGGTGCATCACCTCCAGCCCCGAATCGTCGGCCAGGGTCAGACGACCGGTCAGCCGTGCCACCGTCACCGCCTTCTTGCGGGCATTGTCGGCGAAGGTCTCCCCGTCCTCCTCGACTTCGGGCAGGTCAGGGAAGACGTCGAGGCCGAGGACGCGGACCTCCGTCGCTTCGA
>DASPGW010000014.1 GCA_035620395.1 Desulfuromonadales bacterium
TATCTCGGCATCATCAAGTTCCTCGGCTTCGAGCAGATTTTCAAAAACTCCCTGACCGGCATGCCGATCGGCGGCGGCAAGGGCGGCTCGGACTTCGACCCTAAAGGAAAGTCGGACGACGAGATCATGCGCTTCTGCCAGAGCTTCATGACCGAGCTCTACCGTCACCTCGGCGAGCATACCGACGTTCCCGCCGGTGACATCGGCGTCGGCGGCCGCGAGATCGGCTACATGTTCGGCCAGTACAAGCGCATCACCAACCGCTGGGAGGCTGGCGTTCTGACCGGCAAGGGACTCAAGTGGGGCGGCTCGCTGGTGCGCCCCGAGGCGACCGGCTACGGCGCCACCTTCTTCATCAACGAAGCGCTCAAGGCCCGCAAGGACTCCTTCGCCGGCAAGACCTGCCTCGTCTCGGGCTCGGGCAACGTCGCCATCTATACCATCGAGAAGATCCACCAGCTCGGTGGCAAGTGCGTCGCCTGCTCCGACAGCAACGGCGTCATCGTTCATGAGAAAGGACTCGACCTCGACCTGATCAAACAGCTCAAGGAAGTGGAGCGCCGCCGCATCCAGGACTACACCAAATACCACAAGGACGCCAAATACATCGCCAGCGGCAATATCTGGGAAATCCCCTGCCAGGTGGCGATGCCCTCGGCGACCCAGAACGAAATCAATGGCAAGGACGCCGCCACCCTGGTGAAGAACGGCTGCATCGCCGTCGGCGAAGGCGCCAACATGCCGACCACCCCCGAAGGGGTCAAGATTTTCCTCGACGCCAAGATCGCCTACGGTCCGGGCAAGGCCGCCAACGCAGGTGGCGTGGCAACCAGCGCGCTGGAAATGCAGCAGAACGCCCAGCGCGATTCGTGGACCTTCGATTTTACCGAGAAGAAGCTTGAGCAGATCATGGTCAACATCCATGAACTCTGCTTCGAGACCGCCGAGGAGTACGGCGATCCGGGCAACTACGTGCTCGGCGCCAACATCGCCGGCTTCATCAAGGTCGCCGACGCCATGGTCGCCCACGGCCTGGTCTAGGTTCTCCTTCTCCCTCCGACGCAGAAAGGCCCGGCAGTCATGCCGGGCCTTTCCTTTTGGGTCGTCCTGATCCGTATGCAGGACCAGCTTTTTCGGGGGCCTATCCCCATCTCTCGTGAAAAACGATTTCGTCGAGCGGTTTGCGCGGCGGGCCGGTCTTCTTTTCTTCCAGCGGGTAGCCAAGAGGAAAGAGCCCGACGATCCGGATGCCGGCTGGAATGCCGAGCAGGTCGCGCACCTTCTCCTCGTCGAAGACGCCGACGAAAACGGTTCCCAGGCCGACGGCATGGGCGGCGAGCATGAGGTTCTGGGTGGCGATGCCGAGGTCGGCGAGATAGTAGTGCTGATCCGCCATCGTCCCTGATTTTGCCGGATCGGCGCAGGCGACGATGACCACCGGTGCTGCCGCAATGGCCTTCTGCGCCGGATTCTTGCTGAATCCGTAGGCGGCAAAAAACGATTCGACAAACGACAGGTCACTGAGGGCAGCCCGGGTGGCAGAGTCCTGCACGACCACGAACCGCCAGCACTGCAGGTTCGACCAGGAAGGCGCCATGCGCGCAGCCTCCAGAACCGTCCGGAGTTTTTCCGGCTCAACCGGCTGCTCCCGGAACTTGCGGACGCTTCTGCGGGTGTTGATGGCTTCAAGGACCTCCATGTGCGCTCCTCCTTCGCCAGGCGGATGCTAAATATCCCTCAGGGGCGTTGTCTCCCCCTTCCCATTTCCCGAACAACGCGTCGGGTCTAGCCCTCGTTTTCGCTGCCGCCCCAGCCGCTGGTTCGACGCTGCAGGCCGACATTGATCAGTTCGATGTCCTCGATCAGCTTCTCCTGCCGCTCCGCCGGCAGCAGACGAAACTGCAGCAGCAGGCGCCGTTCCTGCGCGGAAAGCTGGATCGGTTTACCGGTGGTGAAGCCGGCCAGCATCTCCGACACTCTGGCCTCGCCGGTGGTCTCAAGATGACCGCTCATCTGTACGGTCTGGCGTCCCAGCGGAGGTTGTCCCGTGGCGGCAGGAGGAGGGCCACCGGCAAGAAGCCAGTCAAAGGAGACGCCGCCGATCTCGACGATGCGGCCCAGACTCTCCGGTGACGGAAATTTGCTCCCGGATTCGTAGGCCGAGACTGCGCTAGGGACCACCCCGAGAAGCTCGCCGAACTTCCGCTGGGTCATGTTCAGGCGCCGGCGGATTTCCCTGAACCGCTTGCCGATCTCCACTTTATCGAGGTTCATGGACCGTATTTAAAATCGTCTTCCCACCATTGTCAAACAATTCCACCGATAGAGAAGTCGAAAAATGCACTAATGGTGATTTCGTGTCTTGACTTCACTTATGGAGAAGCATAAATTTACCAATAGTGAAGGTGGGCATGTGCATTGGCTGCCACATCTGGGTGTTACGAAGACGCAGGGAACATGGGAGGGAGGGTGATGTAAGGATGGAGGGGGCGGAATGCAGAAATATTTGCACCCCGGGGGCGGGACAGAAAGGCCCCCTGCCGGGGGGTGGGAAGCCAGGGGAAAGGTGGCCGGTGGCGGCCGAACTCATCGAGGCCAGCCCGACCGGGATCATGTTGACTGATCTTGACGCCGCCATTGTGGCGGTCAACCCGGCTTTCTCCCGGATTACCGGCTTCGCTGCCGAAGAGGTCGTGGGGAAGACCCCGCGTATGCTTGCATCGGGACGGCACCGGCCCGGTTTCTATCGCAGGATGTGGCGGACTCTCGCCGCGACAGGCAGGTGGCAGGGAGAGGTCTGGAATCGGCGCAAGAACGACCAGGTCTACCCTCAATGGCTGAGCATCTTTGCCCTGCGGGACAGCCAGGGGAGCGTCGTCCGGTATGCGGCCATGTTTACCGATATTACTACCCGCAAGTACGCCGAAGGACAACTTCGCCGACTGGCCACCCACGACGGGCTGACCGGGTTGCCCAACCGGGCGTTGGCTCTGGACCGGATCGCCCAGGCGCTCGCCCGGGCCAGGCGCAACCGGACGGGAGTTGCGGTTCTGTTCCTCGATCTCGACCTCTTCAAGCAGATCAACGATGCGTGGGGACACGAGGCCGGAGATTCAGTGCTGAAGGAGGTGGCCAGGCGACTGAAGGCCTGCGTGCGTCGCAGCGATACGGTGGCGCGGCTGGGAGGGGACGAATTTCTCCTGGTTCTTTCGGAGGCGGTTGAGCGCAGGGTGGCCGAGGCGGTGGCGGCAAAGGTCGTCCGGAGCCTGTCCCGACCCATTGCCGTGGGCGAATCCGGTTGCAGCATTGGCGTCAGCATCGGCATCAGCTTCTACCCGCAGGATGGCCGGGAGGCAAAAGAGCTGATCCGGGCTGCCGACGCTGCGATGTATGCAGACAAGCAGCGGTAAAACCGAAGGCTGCGGATACTCACGCGAAGCCGTGAAGGACTTGGAGAAATTCAAGGATTTGCCGCCCGCACCGGCTTTTTCCGGTGGGGCGGCGCGTCCTGTTTCATGATATTTCCGTCAGCGAAAGCAGAGCAGCTTCTGCGACACCACGTCGGCCATCAGCTGCAGGCCGTCGTCAGGCAGGTTGCAGACCTTGACCACCCGTTTGTAGCGGCTGCTGGCCGGCATCAGTCCTTCGAGGGCGTTGGGTAGACTGTCGAACCAGGCGCGGTTGAAAGTGCAGCCGGGGCTGTCGGGGAAGATGGCGACGTAGAATATGTCGGCCTCGACCAGGTCCTGGAAAAAGTGAGTGCCGAAAGAGAGCTCGGGCATGAGGTTGCCGCCGGTGAAGGCGATTTCGGCCAGGGCGGTGATGTTGTTGAGTTCGGAAAAGGTGACGGGGACGCCGAGGGCGGGTGTCGAGGTCCCCCAGCGCCCCGGTCCCATGAGCAGGGTCGGAACCTCTTTGCGGTCGCCGAGGCGCTTGTTCAGACGTCCGACCAGACGGGCTACCTCGTATTTGTCGGTCAGGGAGAGGCGCGTGTATTCTTCCGGGTCGACGAAGATGATGCGGCGGATCGGCTGGGCGATGCTGCCTCCCATGAAATGTCCTTCGCTGGCGAAGAAAATCCGCTCCTCCTCGATGTTCTCGGGCATGTCGATCTTCTGCTGCACCCCCTTGGTCTGCAGCGGCCGGCACTGGACCAGGTTGAGCATGGTGGTGCCGGCGGCGTCGAAATTGACGGTAAATTCGATGTCGACCGGATAACGATAGGCACTTTCTACCGTTTTGAGCATCTTCTGCATGAGTTCGGGGAAACGGGTCTGCGAGAGCAGCCAGTCGAAAGTGAGCAGCCAAACGTCCTGTCCCTTGCCGCCGCGGTCGGCAATCTTCTGGGCGACCTCGCGGTCGCGTACTGCGTAGCGCTGCCAGTCGATGCCGATGGTCTGCCGGGTGAGGTCGAGCAGGGAGACGGTTTCCGGCTGATTGGTCTCGATGTTGAGCAGGTCGACGTCGCGCTGGGAGAACCGGCGGGTATCCTCGACCCCCTTGTGCGGCCTTTTGAGCGGGGAGTCGAGGGCGACGATGCAGGGATAATCCCCCTCCACCCGGTCGACGGCACGGGTGCCCAGGCCGAGCACCAGCCGCAGCATGCCGGCCTCGGGGTTGAGCTCCCGTGACCAGACGAAGGTGTTGTAGGAGACCCCGACGCCGGCCAGTTCGGGGAAATAGTAATGGTTGCGGTAGCTGCCGGAGACCCGCTGAATGAGCAGTCCCATCTGCTCTTCCTGGCGGTCGAGGCCGCGCTGCCGCCGGTAGCTGAGGGCGTCTTCGCTCATGGTGCTGGCGAAGATGTCACGTACCGCTTCTTCGAGCCGGGCGCAGCGCTCCTCGGGGGCGCCCTGGTTGGCCAGGAAGTAGCTGTCGTACTTGCCGGCGAAGGCGTTGCCGAAGCCATCCTCGAGCAGACTGCTGGAGCGGACGATGATCGGGTACTGACCGAAGTATTCGAGCATCTGCTGGAAGACCTCGCGGATCTCTTCGGGGAAGGTGCCGCCGCGCATCTTCTCGCGCAGTTCGGCGGCCGCCTCGAAGTAGCCGTCCTCGGTTTTCTGCCGCATCAGCAGTTTCCACCAGCCGTTGTGGACGATGTAGGAGTAGTAGACGTCGGAGCCGACGAAGAAGGAGTCATGGCGCTCGAGGTGCTTCTCCCATTCGAAACCAGGGTCGCTCAGCAGAATGCGCCGGGCCAGCAGCATGCCGACCGCCTTGCCGCCGATGAAGCCGGTGCCGATCATGCGCCCCTTGATCTGCAGCAGGTCTTCGAGGGAGAAATAGGCCCGGGCCAGGGAGAGGATGCGGTCTTCGCGGCCGATCATCAGCCGGCAGAGCTGGTCGATCATCTGCTCGCGCGCTTCGGAGGCGCCCGGTGTCGAGAGCAGGTCTTCGGCCTGCAGAAAGAGCCGGTCCCAGTAGTCGAGCTGGCGGCGGCTACTTTCGGTGCCGCGGCGGCTGATGCTGGAGAGCAGGTCGGTGGCGTCGCAGCTGCTGGTTACTGGCAGGAAGCGCTCGCCCTGCTGGGCGTGCGGCAGGAACATGGTGGGGGAGTGACGCTGCCAGACCTTGATCGGGTGGACATGCACGGCGTCGCGCCATTTATGGATGCCGATCATGACCTGGGTGGTCTCGCGAATGCGGGCGGTGGTCTTGAAGGAATGGCTGCCGCGCGCCAGACCGAAGTAGGCGACGGTGTCGAGCTCGTAGAGATAGGGACAGGTCACCCGGAAGAAATTGCCGATCATCAGGTCGGTCGCCCACGCCGAGAGCAGGTCGGAGAGGCAGTCGAAGACGTAGAAGGCGCCGCGTCCCTCTTCGGTGATGATGGCGTGGACGCGGGAGGCGAAGGACTCGAAGCCGCGCAGGGCGTCGAGCTTGTAGGTGACCACGTTGGGGGCCGGCTGCACCAGCGGTTCATGACGGCCGAAGCGCATGTAGACGACCCGCTTCCCCTCTTGCAGCGAGACGCGTACGAAGGGGGTGACAAAAGCACGGTAGTCGGCAATGCTGTCGATGCGCCAGACGACGTTGTCGCCGATGCGCAGGGAATCGAGAATCTCGTCGAGTCCCTGCAATCCGGTGCTGACCCGTTCTGCTGAATTCATGTGCATGCCTCTCGCGAAAAAAGATAAGGATGATTAAAAAAACCGCACGTTGATGCTTATAGCACGGCCTTTTGTCTGTCGACAAGAGCTTTGCACGGCCCGCTGAAAGAACCGACTGCGGGGGTCGGACTAGTCGGAGACCGTTTGACCCTGCCGGCAAAAAAAGTTATGTTGGCCAAGTCTCGACGCCGGGCGCGAGATATGAACCGACTCCCCTTATAATTATCGTTTTATATTATCGTTCCCCGAGGTACCCAATGCCTGCCGGATTACTGTCCCGACCTTTGTCGCAATCGCTGTTCCGATCCTTCCCGCTGCTTGTGCTGCTCGGCATCGGTGCCTGCGCCCCCCCGCCGTCGCCGCCCGTCATCCCGGCGCCGCCCGTTGTCTCTGGATTACCGCCTGTCGTTCCGGCACCGCCCGTCGTCCCTGAACCGCCGTCCAAGGTGCCGGTACTCGAGGCAGTGCCTTGGGAGATGGTCGAAGGCTGGCCGGGCGACGACCCGGGAGTGGCGTTGATCGCTTTTCGTCAGAGCTGCCGGGCGATCGGCAGGAAGCCGGTCTGGGAGGAGGTCTGTGCCGAGGCGGCCCGGATCGACCCGATCGACGAGGCGGCGGTGCGCACCTTCTTTACCGGCTGTTTCATCCCCTATCGGGTCAGCCGCCCTGACGGCAAGGAGAGCGGCGTGATCACCGGCTACTACGTCCCCGACCTCGCCGGCAGCCGCACCCCTTCCGAACGCTTCGCCTGGCCTCTCTACGCGGTTCCGGACGACCTGCTGATCATCGACCTGCGCAGCGTCTACCCCGATCTGGCCAACTACCGGCTGCGCGGCCGCCTGGTCGGGCGCCGCGTCGTACCCTACTGGGACCGCGCGGAAATCGACGGCGAGCAGGCCCCCCTGAAGGGACGCGAGCTGCTTTGGGTGGAAGATCCGGTGGAACTCTTCTTCCTGCACATCCAGGGGTCGGGGCGGATCACCCTCGAAAACGGCGAGCGAGTGATGGCTCACTATGCCGACCAGAACGGCTATCCCTTTCGCTCCATCGGCAAGCTCCTCATCGAGCGTGGCGAGATGACCCGTGATCAGATGTCGATGCAGGCAATCCGCGCCTGGGCCCGAAGCCATCCCGACGAGACGCGCAGTCTGCTTGCCGAGAATCCGAGCTACGTCTTCTTCAGCGAACTGGCCGCCGATGACCGGCCGCCTCCCGGCGCCCTCGGCGTTCGGCTGACCGCAGAACGCAGCCTGGCCGTCGATCCGCGCACTATCCCCCTCGGTGCCCCGGTCTTCCTCGCGACCACCCGCCCCAGCAGCCCAGTGCCGTTGCAGCGGCTGATGGTGGCCCAGGACACCGGCGGCGCCATCAAGGGGGAGGTGCGCGCCGACTTTTTCTGGGGGATGGGGGATGCCGCCGGGGAACTGGCCGGCAGGATGAAGCAGCAAGGGCGCCTCTGGGTGCTCTATCCCGTCGATGCCCTGCCGCCCGGGGCGGAGTCGCCTTAGGCATGGCTCCCCTTAGACCGTCGTTGATTGACTCTTTTGCCCCTTGACTTCGCAGAAACAGGTTTCAGAATAATTTGACTTGCAAAAAGCCCCGCATATTGTATACGAAATAAAGACAGACGAAAAATCTCAAATTTTACTCTATATGTTGATGGAATATGACGCTTCAATATTTCCAGTCCCGAACGGGCTGCAGCTCGGTTAGGGTTATTCATTATTCAAAAGTGCCAGCCAAGGGAAAAGGGACAGGTATCCTGCATCAAATCGATCGCATAGGGACCCCGAGCAGAGGAGGAAAGAATGGATACGCTCCGTCGAGATTATCCTGGACTGAGTCTCATCCTGGCGGGAGAGATTGTGGCAATCACCTTCATCTGGTCAACAGCACGCTATGTATTTGAACTTCCCTTGGGCTACTCTGTCTCAGGAATTATTGCCGTCGCCATCGCCGGTGTCACATTCACTGCAATACTCCCTATCGTATATCGCACAACCCTTGCAACCCTGCTATTCCTAAACTTCTCCATCGTCAGCATCGCAGCCGCTTGGGCTGCCGGCATCATCCACATTATAGCCGGTCAGGCGGCCTATTTTCTCATTGCACTCGCATTTGTCACCACCGCCTGCAGTGCTGCCGCCGCAAATGAGGCCGGCCTGAAATTCGGCAAAGCCATGGCCATGACTATCTGGGCGTCAGCGATTGTTTTCGGCAGTTTCCGGCTCATGGCTCTTGGTGATGTCAGCAGTGGCTTGGCCATTGCCGTAATGGGCAGCATGAGTACCCTTCTTCTGGGCTCCGTCCTTCAGCGAGTCGAGGGGAAAAAACTGTATTCAATTTCTTAGCAGGGGATGGAGTTCGGGGAGATGATTTTGGCCAGGAAAAATCCATAAGAAGGCAGGCCCATCGGTTTGGCCCTTGAAGTTGACACCAATTATCGGTGTACCTGTTGAAAGGCGCAGAACTTAAAATTCTGTGAATAATCACACGGCGGTTCGGAAATATCGCCCATCGCATTCCAATACACAAAAACTCAGGAGGTCTGTCGGTGCAGTTCGGGCTTGAGTAATAACCAACCTTTCTACAAAGGGAGTTGCGGGGATTCGCCAGCCGGGAGGGGATAAGTCTGATTTGCGATGTCATGAGAGCTCTCAGGCCTAACCCTGAATTGCCGCGTAATTCCGGACACGAAAAAGAGCCACTCCAATCCTACTGATCAGAGTGGCTCTTCCCCTTTGCACTGAGCACCGGGACTCAGTCCTCAGCCGCAGTTACAGGCAGAACAGTCATCAGTAACGCCGCATCCTTTCGGAATCATGCTTTCCTTCGCCCACTGTGTGATGTCGGGTGCGAAATGCAGGTACAAGTCCTCGCTTTCTGCCAGCGGAATCCAGTAGGAATCGAGAACGGCCCCTCGGAAGTCGAAGTAAGCTACAACTCGCTTGGCGGTCTGCTCGGCAAGAGCCTGGTTAGCCAGGCATCCTTTGTGGTGCTCCCTTTTCCCCATTTCAACACAGC